>CAIWVR010000331.1 GCA_903916165.1 uncultured Hyphomicrobiales bacterium
AGAAAGCTTTAAACACGCCACGCGCCGGACGGTTGCGTGGCGGCTGTGCCGCGCTTAACCTGATGATGTCACGCTCGCATGGTAACCAAACTGTAAGCATGTTGTGCGAGGGGTTGGACCGGGCCGATCCTTGACCGGTTCCTTCCGCGTCATGCTTTCAAAACGGGTCAGTCAACGCATGATCAAATCGAGCCGGATAAGCGCCAAGTTCACGACTCGCGCAGGCCGCATGGCCGCTGTGGCGCTGGCCGCCGGTCTCCTTGCCGCGTGCCAGGAAACCAGCATCGGGTCCAAGGCCTATCGGCCGATCCCTGCCGACACGCTGGCCGTCATGGAAAGCAAGGGCGCGACCAAAAATTCTCCCGTGCTGATCCGCGCCTATAAGAAGGAAGCCGAGCTCGAAATCTGGAAGATGAAGAGCGACGGCCAATATGTGCTGATCAAGGCCTTCCCGATGTGCCGCTGGTCTGGTCAGTTGGGCCCGAAGGTGCGCGAAGGCGACCGTCAGGTGCCGGAAGGTTTCTACACGATCACACCGGGGCAGATGAACCCGAACTCCGCCTATTACCTGTCGTTCAACGTCGGCTACCCCAATGCGCTCGACCGGGTGCAGGGCCATACCGGCGGCAGCATCATGGTGCATGGTGCCTGCTCGTCGGCGGGCTGTTTCTCGATGACCGACCAGCAGATCGAAGAAATTTACGCGATCTCTCGTGAAGCCTTTGCTGGCGGTCAACGTGCAATCCAGATGCAATCCTATCCGTTCCGGATGACGCCCGAGAATCTCGCCAAGCACCGGCACGATCCCAACATGGCCTTCTGGCGCCAGCTCAAGGAAGGCTCCGACCGCTTTGAGGTCACCCAGCGCGAGCCGCAGGTGAATTTCTGCGGTCGCCGTTATGTGTTCGATGCCGCAGCTCCGGCGGGCCAGCGTCTGGAGGCGGGCGACGCCTGCCCGCCGCTGAAGCAGGACCAGCAGGTCGCGGCTCTCGTCTCCCAGAAGGCCCGGGCCGACGATGCGAAGATCGCCGAACTGATCGAGAAGGGCCTTCAGCCGGTCAAGATCGTCTACAGCGATGGCGGCCAGCACCCCAGCATGGCGAATGTCCTGGAAGTGAGCCGCCCCGAGGCGATCGCCGAAGCGCCACGTGAAATCCCGCTCGACGCCAGGGGCAAGCCGATACCCGCTCTCGTGCAGGTCGCGTCAGCCAAGCCTGTCGCGGTCCCGGTGCCGGTGCCTGCTCAGGCGGAGACGGCCGCGCCCGTCTCCAAGAAGCTCGCCAAGGCCGAAATGGCCAAGGCTGATGTCTCGACGCGGGAACCGGCACGCGCCGATGCGGTCGAGGCGGAAACATCCATCATGGCGCGTCTGTTGAGCTTCTCGCCCAGACTGCCGTCGTTGTTCGGGTCCGATGAGCCGTCGAAGACCGCGATCGAGACGGCCGCCCCGGTGCCATTGCCGCCGCCGCGCCCGCGGTTCTCTGCGCAGCCTGTGAAGCCGCAGGCATCCATCCAAACACCGCCCCTCAAGCTGGCGATGAATGCGCCAGCGGGCAGCCCTGTTGCGGCGCAGCCCGGCGGCACTCCCCGCTGATCTGTCCGTCATGAAAAAAACCCTCCGGCCCGGATTGTGGCGCGGAGGGTTTCCTGGTCCGGCAAAGATGGTGTGAGGCCGGAGATTGATGGTCCGCCTGAGGACAGGCGCGTTACATCAGTCGCAGACGGTCACCTGACGATAGCCACGGAAACGGCCCCAGCGGTCGTAGGTGGCCTGATTCTGCAGTTCGCAGGAATCGTCATAGACAGGTGTCGCATAGGACCGCGCGCGGTAATTCGAGCTTGCATGCGCGGCGAAAGCGCCCAGCGCCAGCGCGCCGATGATACCAGCGGCGATGGCCCCGCCGTTCCCGCCACGATGACCACCACGATGTCCGCGCCAGTCAGCCGCGGCAGGCGTGGCGGTGGCTGCAAGGGTGGCGCCCAGCGCGAGGGCAGCGATGGTGGCAGTGAACGTCTTGCGGATGGTGATCATGTTTTTCTCCTCACATCAGTGCCGGATGCCTTTATCCGATCAGCTTGAGGACAATCTATCGCGTGCATCCTGAACGGCTGATGGCCGGCACGTTCAGCCTCCGTTCATCTTCAGGCGGCCTCTGCGCCTAAAGGCACCTATGGCCGATGGGCGGAAAAAGTTAGTCTTGAACCGACAGAATCAGCCGAACCTGTTTCAGGGGCACCGTCGTCGTGGGGGGAAGTGATGGGCATTACGCGTCGTGTCGCAGCGGTGGGCATTCTCGCCGGCTTTGCGTGTTCACCGGTGTCGGCGCAGGGCCGTCGCCAGATCAATTTGATTGTTCCATTTCCGCCTGGCGGGTCCGTCGACACCCTGTCCCGGCTCATTCAGGACGGCTTGCAGGAGCGACTGAAGGCGACCGTCATCATCGAGAACCGCCCAGGTGCCAATGGTGCCATAGGTGCTGCCGCCGCCGCGCGCGCGACGCCGGACGGGACGACCCTGATGGCGACCTTCGATTCGCATTCCACCATTCCCGCGCTGCTCGACAGGCCGCCGCTCAACGTCCTCACCGACCTTGATCCGGTCATGCTGGTGGGCAAGGCACCCTATATTGTCGCGACCAGCGCCGGCCGACCTTACAGGACCTTTGCGGATGTGATTGCGGCCGCGAAAGTGAAGCCTGTGACCTATGGCACGTCGGGTCCGGGCAGCAGCGGCCATCTCGCCATGGTCATGCTGGGGCGCAAGGCGGGCGTGCCGCTCGACCACGTGCCCTACAAGGGGGCTGGCCCGGCGATCAATGATGTGGTCGGCGGGCATGTCGACCTGATCTGCGCTTCCGTCGCTGCGCTTCTGCCGCAGATCGAGGCGGGGTCGCTGCGCGCCGTCATGCAGATGGGGCCCGAGCGACTGAAAGCGCTCTCCGACGCGCCGACGACGACCGAAAGTGGTTTTCCGGATTTTCTCGCCGAGGCCTGGTGGGGCATTTTTGCGCCCAAGGGAACGCCTGAACCGATCGTCACGCAAAGCTACGAGGCGTTGCGCGATGTGCTTAACCTGCCGCTCGTCAATCAGCGACTGCGCGAAACCCAGCAGATGACGCTGGTGATGGCGGGACCGAAGGAGTTTGGCGCGTTTTTCGCGAAGGAAGTGGTCTATTGGGGCAAGGTCGTGCGCGACAATGACATCAAGGGC
>CAIWVR010000332.1 GCA_903916165.1 uncultured Hyphomicrobiales bacterium
GGGCCTTCGCCAGGTCGATCATCACGCCTTGCCATTGTGGACGCGCTCGGCGTCGGCATCGAGCGGCCAGCGTGGCCGCGCCGCGAAATCCAGGCCGTCGGTCAAGCCAAGCCGCAGCCGCTCGATGCCCGCCCAGGCGATCATGGCCCCATTGTCGGTGCACAGGACAGGCGGCGGCGTGACAAGAAGCAGGCCGCTTTCGCCGCAAAACCGCGACAGCGCGCGACGGATGGCGCCATTGGCGGCGACCCCGCCCGCAACCACCAGCGCGGAGGGATCGCCCTCCTGCTGGCGAAAGGCCTTCAGCGCATGGCGGATGCGATCGATGATCACATCAACGACGGCGGCCTGGAACGAGGCGCAGATGTCGGCGACATCGCCGGGGCGCAGCGGCGCGATGCGCTCGGCCTCCAGCCGCACGGCGGTCTTGAGCCCCGACAGCGAAAAATCGGCACCCGGACGACGCAGCATCGGGCGGGGAAAGGAAAATCGCTGCGGGTCGCCGGACGCAGCCTGCATCTCGACCTGCGGGCCGCCCGGATAGGGGAGGCCCAGCATTTTGGCGACCTTGTCAAAGGCCTCGCCGACAGCATCGTCGATGGTGGTGCCAAGCCGCCGATAGTCGCCGACACCGCGCACGCTGATGAGCTGCGTATGGCCGCCCGACACCAGCAGCAGGAGATAGGGAAATTCGATGGCGTCGGTCAGGCGGGCGGTGAGCGCATGCGCCTCAAGATGATTGACCGCGATGAACGGCTTTTGCGCCGCCAGGGCCAGCGCCTTGCCGAAGGTGAGGCCAACGATCACGCCGCCGATCAATCCCGGTCCCGCCGCCGCCGCCACGCCGTCGAGATCGGCCAGCCGCAGGCCGGCGCGCGACAGCGCGCGCTCGACGAGCCGGTCGATCACCTCGACATGGGCGCGCGCGGCAATTTCCGGCACGACGCCGCCATAGGCCGCGTGTTCGGCGATCTGGCTCATGATCTCGTTGGAGAGCACATCGCCGCCGCCACGCCCGGACATGCGGACGACTGACGCCGCGGTCTCGTCGCAAGTGGTTTCGATTCCCAGGACGCGCATGGACCCTTGATCTGGCGAGAGGAGCCCGGCCGGACTTTCGCAGGCTCACCCGACACCCTATAGTCCGGCGCGAAGAAGTTGCAAATTCCGAGGATTATATGGGCGAGCGCCCCTGGTTGAAAATCGGCACGCGCGGCAGTCCGCTGGCGCTGGCCCAGGCCTGCGAGACCCGTCGCCTGCTGGCCGCCGCGCATGGCATGCCGGAAGAGAAAATCGCCATCGTCGTCCTGAAGACGACCGGCGACATGATCCTCGACCGCGCCCTGTCCGAGGCTGGCGGCAAGGGGCTGTTCACCAAGGAACTCGACATTGCCCAGTTGAAGGGCGAGATCGACATTGCGGTCCATTCCTCAAAGGACCTGCCGACCCTCCTGCCCGACGGGCTCGAGATTGCCGGCTTCCTGCCACGCGAGGACGTGCGCGACGTGTTCATCTCGCCACGCGCCGGAAGCCTGCGCGACCTGCCGCACGGCGCGCTCGTGGGCACCGCCTCATTGCGGCGCCAGGCACTGGTCAAACGCATCCGGCCCGACCTGCGGATTGGCCTGCTGCGTGGCAATGTCCAGACGCGCCTCGCCAAGCTCGAAAGCGGCGAATGCGATGCGACGCTGCTGGCGCTGGCCGGCCTGAAGCGCCTCGGCCTCACCGACCATGCGACTGAAATTCTCAGCGAGGACGATTTCCTGCCTGCCGTCGGGCAAGGCGCCATCGGCATCACCGTGCGCAGCGACGACCATGAGACGCATGTGCGGCTCGGTGCCATCCTCCATCCCGCCACCGGCTATGCGCTGACGCTCGAGCGCGCCTATCTGCGCGTGCTCGACGGCTCGTGCCGCACGCCCATCGCCGGGCTCGCAAAGGTCGACGGCCAGACGGTCTCGTTCCGCGGGCTGATCATGCGCGTCGACGGATCCGAGACGTATGAGACGCGCGTGGCGGGATCGGTCGAGGACGCGGAGCGGCTGGGCGTGCAAGCCGGGCAGGATCTGCTGGCCCGCGCCCCGGCGGACATTCTGGCGCACTGAGCCGATGCGCATCCTCCTCACCCGGCCGGAGGCGGATGCGAGACGCAGCGCGCAGCGGCTGGCGGCGCTCGGCCATGACGCTGTGATCGTACCGCTGTTCGAGATCGTCGCGACCGGAGCGCTGCAGCCCGACGGTGCCTTCACCCGGCTTCTGGCGACCAGCGCCCATGCCTTCGATGTTTCGCACGATACGAATGATCTCAAGGCCCTGCGCCTCGACGTGGTGGGTGCCCGCACGGCTGCAGCCGCGCGCGAAAGCGGTTTTTCGCGGGTCGAAACAGTCGCACCTGACGCAAAAAGCCTGGCGATGGCCATCGCGCGCGAAAACGCCCTGCCGCAGGACTTTCTCTATCTCGCCGGGCGCGAGCGGCGCCCTGACCTCGAAGCGGCGCTTGGCGCGCTGGGCCACCGCGTCACGCCCTGGCTCGTCTATGCAGCCCGCGAGACGGACACGGCGGCCGCGAAGCTCAACGAGCTCTGGCAGGAGCAGCGCATCGACGCCGTCCTGCATTTTTCGCCGCGCAGCGCCGCGCTCTATGTCGCGCTTGCCGAAAAGGCCGGACTGACGGCGGCCGCGCTGGCACCCCTGCAGATCGCAATTTCGCCCCGCGCCGCCCAGCAACTGGCTGGCGCTCGCCTCCTGCGCACCGCCACCACGCCGGATTTTGCGGGCCTTCTCGCCCAAGTGTGAGACGGGGCTTGCCGCCCGCCAAAACTCCCGTATCGTTGCATCATAA
>CAIWVR010000333.1 GCA_903916165.1 uncultured Hyphomicrobiales bacterium
ATCCGAAGTCTTCCGCGCCGACCCCGATGTGCGCGGCGTCGCCTCTGTGGCCGGCATCGGCCCGCTCAACCCGACGAGCAATACCGCCCGGCTCACCATCGTTCTGAAGGACCGCCATGAGCGCACCGACAGCGCCAGCGTCATAGCGCAACGGCTGACCCGTGCGGCAGCGACCCTGCCCGGCGTCAATGTCTATATAGCGCCCGTGCAGGACATCCAGATCTCGACGCGCGCCGCGCGCGCGCAATACCAGTACACGCTGGCTGGCACAGATGCCGCCGCGCTCAACACCTGGGCCGAAAAGCTCGCCGCACGGCTGCGGCAGAGCGGCCTCATGCGCCATGTCGCCAGCGAGACGAACGACGGTGGCTTGCAGATCTTCGTCGACGTGGATCGCGAGAAGGCCGCGCGGCTCGGCATTGGCATGCAGGCCATCGACGACACGCTGAACAGCGCCTTCGGCCAGCGCCAGATCTCGACCATCTATGCACAATCGAACCAGTATCGCGTGGTGCTGGAAGCCGCGCCCGCCTATCAGGCCGATGCGGGTGCGCTGTCCAAACTCTATCTCACCACCGCCAATGGCGCGCAGGTGCAGCTCGACAGCGTGGCAACGATCACGCGCACCACCGGCCCCTTGTCCATCGCCCATCTCGACCAGTTTCCCTCCGCGCCGATCAGCTTCGACCTGGCACCCGGCGTGGCGCTGGGAGAGGCCGTCGCGGAAATCAGCCGCGCGGAAGCCGACATCGGCCTGCCCTCCAGCGTGATCGGCTCGTTCAGCGCCGATGCGGCAGAATTTGCCCGCTCGCTCGAAACCGAGCCCTGGCTGATCCTCGCAGCCATCGTCACCATCTACATTGTGCTGGGCGTTCTCTACGAGAGCTTCGCGCATCCCTTCACCATTCTCACCACCCTGCCCTCGGCGGGTGTCGGCGCGCTGCTGGCGCTCATGCTGACGGGACAGGACCTGTCCATCGTCGCCCTGATCGGCATCATCCTGCTGATGGGCATCGTCAAGAAGAATGCGATCATGATGATCGATTTCGCGCTCGCCGCCGAACGCGAGCGCGGTCTGTCGGCGCAGGACGCCATCCTGCAGGCGTGCCTGCTGCGCTTCCGCCCGATCATGATGACGACGCTGGCCGCGCTCTTCGGCGCGCTGCCGCTGGCTTTGGGCAGCGGCATGGGCAGCGAATTGCGCATCCCGCTTGGCGTCACCATTGTCGGTGGCCTGCTGCTCAGCCAGTTGCTGACGCTCTACACGACGCCGGTGATCTATCTCGCGGTCGACCGCCTGCGTCGCCGTGCGCCGGGGCGCGCGGTGGAAGAGGAGCATGTCGGATGAACGGCTTTTCAGCCCTGTTCATCCGACGTCCTGTCGGCACCATCCTGCTGTCGCTGGGCCTCCTGGTGGCGGGATGCGTGGCCTATTTTTTCCTGCCAGTGGCCAGCCTCCCCAATGTCGATTTCCCCACCATCCGCGTGATGGCGGGGCGTCCCGGCGCCGATCCCTCCACCATGGCGGCGACTGTCGCCGCGCCGCTGGAGCGCTCGCTCAGCACGATCAGCGGCGTGACGGAGATGACATCCTCCAGCACGCTCGGATCGACATCGATCACCGTGCAGTTCGATCTCGCCCGCAACATCGACCTCGCCGCGCGCGATGTGCAGGCCGCGATCAACAATGCCATTCCGGAATTGCCGGGCGACATGCCGGCGCCGCCGCGCCTGCGCAAGGCGAACCCGAATGCGCAGCCGGTGCTGATCATCGCGTTGACGTCAGCAACACTTGCGACCGATGCGCTCTATGATCTTGCCGACACGATCATCGCCCAGCGCATGTCGCAGGTCGAGGGCGTCGCGGAGGTGCAGGTCAATGGCGCCGAACAGCCCGCCATCCGCGTGCGTCTCGATCCGGCGCGGCTGGCGGCCATGAACATCGGGCTGGACGATG
Organism: uncultured Hyphomicrobiales bacterium; assembly: GCA_903916165.1. GTDB lineage: Bacteria > Pseudomonadota > Alphaproteobacteria > Rhizobiales > Beijerinckiaceae > Terripilifer. The sequence goes on from CAIWVR010000333.1 coordinate 1,958, forward strand.
TACGCCTGGCGCTCGTCAACGCAACCTCCGTCTCGCCCATCGGCTCGATTGACGGCGACGCGCGCCTGCTGACGCTCGTCACCAACGGCCAGCTGCGCAATCCGGAGGATTTCGCCAATGTCGTGATCCGCGCCCGCAATGGCGCTTTGGCGCGCGTCGGCGACATTGCGCAGGTCGAGCGCGGCGTCCGCAACACGCGGGCAGCCGGCTGGTTCAAGGGCAAGCCCGCCGTGCTCGTGCAGATCACCAAGACGCCGAACGCCAATGTCATCGAGACGGTCGATGGCGTGAAGGCGCTGATCCCGACCTTGCGGAAATGGATTCCCGCAGGCGTGGATTTCAACGTGATGAGCGACCGCACGGTGACGATCCGCGCCTCCGTCGCCGACCTCCAGCGCACGCTTCTCATCTCCATTGCGCTGGTGATGGCGGTGGTGTTCGTTTTCCTGCGTCAGGCCGGCTCGACGCTGGCGGCGGGCGTCACCGTTCCCCTGTCGCTGGCGGGCGCGCTCGTGTTGATGTGGGCCTTCGGCTTCAGCATCGACAATCTGTCGCTGATGGCGATCATTATCGCCGTCGGCTTCGTCGTGGATGACGCCATCGTCATGATCGAGACGATCCATCGCAAGCTCGAAAGCGGCATGAGCCGCCTTGACGCGGCGCTTGCGGGCGCGCGGCAGATCGGCTTCACCGTGCTCGCCATCAGCGTGTCGCTCGTTGCCGCCTTCATCCCGATGCTGTTCATGCCGGGGATCATGGGCCGTGTGTTCCGCGAATTTTCACTCACCATGGTCTTCGCCATTGCAGTCTCGACCGTCGTGTCGCTGTCAGTCACGCCGATGATCTGCGGACGCCTGCTGCGACGCGAAACGCGCGAGACATTGTTTGACCGCGCGCTGGGCGCATTGGAACGGGCCTATGCGGCGACGCTGCGCCCGGCGCTGGCGCGACCCGGCCTGTCGATCGTCGTCGTGCTGATCACCACGGGACTGACCGTGCATCTGTTCCGCACGCTGCCCAAGGGCACCCTGCCGCCCGACGACATCGGCCTCGTCTTCGCCTGGACGGAAGGCGCGACCGATGTCTCCTTCCCGGCGATGCGCGACCTCCAGCAAAAGGCGACGGACGTGATCGACGCCGATCCTGCGGTCGAATCCACGGCGTCCTTCGTCGGCAGTGGCTTCACGGCCAACACCGGCCGCATGTTTATTGCGCTGAAGCCCACGCCCCAGCGGCGCGAGACGACACAGGCGGTGATCGACCGGCTGCGGGCCCCCTTGTCGGCTCTCGCCGGCATTCACGTGTATCTTGTTGCCATACAGGATGTGCGCGTCGGCGGGCGGTCAGGCAGGTCAAATTTCCAGTTCACGCTCTGGGGTTCAAACTCCGAAGACATCGACGTCTGGACACAGAAGGCGCTCACGCGGCTGCGTCAGCTGGGCGATATTGTGGACGTGTCGAGCGATCGCGACCGGTCGGGACTCGAAGCGCGTGTGGTGATTGACCGCGCCACAGCCGCAAGGCTCGGGGTTTCAATCAGCGCCATTGATGCAGCGCTCGCCAATGGCTACAGCCAGCGGCAGATCGCGACGATCTATGGCGAGCGCAACCAGTACAAGGTCATTTTCGAAGTTGCGACCGACCGCCAGCGCGACCCTTCCGATCTGGTCGGGCTTTTCGTGCCAGGCACCGACGGCGCGCAGATCCCGCTGGGTGCATTGGCGCGCATCGAGCGCGGCCCGTCGCCGGTGGCGGTCAACCACACGGGCCTCTATGCCTCGGCAACCCTGAGCTATACCAATGCGCCCGGCGTGCCTGCGGAGCGCGCCCATCGCGCGGTGCAGGAAGCCGTGCTCGGCCTGCATCCGCCAGACTCGATCCATGCGGATTTTGCAGGCGACGCCAAGGCGGCGGAGGAAAGCGGCTCCAGTCAGGCCCTGCTGATCCTCGCCGCTCTGGTCTGCGTCTATCTGGTGCTCGGCATCCTCTATGAGAGCCTGCTGCATCCGCTGACAATCCTCTCGACCCTGCCCTCGGCGGGGCTTGGCGCCTTGCTCGCGCTGGCCATGACCGGCACGGACCTCTCGATGATCGCCTTCATCGGCATGATCCTGCTGATCGGCATTGTGAAGAAAAATGGCATCATGCTCGTGGATTTCGCGCTCGCGGCGGAGCGCGAGGACGGGCTTTCACCGATGGAAGCCATGGCCCGCGCCTGCGCAGCGCGCTTTCGCCCGATCCTGATGACGACACTGGCCGCCATGTGCGGCGCGCTGCCGCTGCTGCTGGCGGAAGGGCCGGGCTCGGACCTGCGCCGCCCGCTCGGCATCGTCATCGTGGCCGGACTGGCGCTGTCGCAGATCGTGACGATCTACACGACGCCGGTGATTTATTTGGCGTTAAGCCGATTTGCCAAAAGGAAACGACCTGCAGCGCAGGCAAAACGGGCAGCTTCCGCCGAATGAGCCTGAATGGCGCTCGCTCGCCATGCCTGCCCCGGTGTCATGTACGCAGGCGCCGACAACCGTGAGCAAAGATCCCAAAGCCATTCCGATAAGCAGCCGCAGAAGCCTTCTCCTGAAACTGACGCTTCAGTCTGTTGAACGGATGGGCCGGCTGTGGAGGTCCAGAACGCCCCCCTGTGTTGACACCCCCACCGCGTGTGTATTCATACACACGATGAAGACCCGGGACGTGATATCCGCCCTGACGGACGACGGTTGGTTCGAGGTGAACCGAGTCGGCAGCCACGCCCAGTTCAAACACGACACCAAAAAAGGCCGGGTGACCGTGCCGCACCCGGCGAAAGACATTCCGATGGGGACGTTAAAGAGTAGCGAAAAGCAGGCTGGCCCCAGACTGAGGGGGATGTAACATGCTCTACATCGGCCTGATCCATAAGGACCCCGGCTCCGAATATGGTGTTTCGTTTCCCGACTTTCCGGGCTGCGTGACGGCGGGCGTGTCGCTTGAGGAGGCCCGTATCATGGCGCAGGAGGCCTTGACGCTGCATGTCGAGGGAATGCTGGAGGATGGCGAGGCCAAGCTCTTTGACCCGATCGTCCTGCACCACATCAAGCTTGGGCGCGAGCGTTCCGAAGGCGTCGGCCCGCTCGGCCATGAAATCCGAATAGCTCACGTCCGGCCATTCGCAGGGATCAGACACGTCCACGCACCCGTCGTCGTCAGCCATGCCCCATTTCCCAGTTCTTAAATCCGAGTCTGCACTCAATCGCTCCTCTTGATTTGTAGCTACAAGAGAGCTACATCTGCAGCCAGAGGGGAACCACCATGACCATTGCTGACACGATCGTCCGCGCCCGCATTGATGCGGTTACGAAGGACCGCGCAACTCAGGCGCTCGACGCTATGGGCCTCAGCATATCTGATGCTATTCGCCTGCTGATGCTGCGAATCGCTGACGAGCAGAGGCTTCCGTTTGACGTAAAGGTGCCGAAGGCAGCGACACGCCGCGCTATAGCCCAGCTTGAGGCTGGCAAGGCCAAGAAGCTAAACTCCGTGGATGACCTGATGGCTGATCTGAATGCGGACGATTGAACGCTCAGGCCAGTTCAAAGCCGATTACAAACTCATCAAGAAGCAGCCGCGCCATAGGTCAAACGTCGATGATCTATTGCGGGAAGTCGTCGGCTTGCTTGTCGCGAGTACGCCTATGTCTGAAAAGTTCTCAGACCACCCACTATCGGGCGACTGGGACGGTTATCGCGATTGCCATCTCAAACCTGACCTCGTCCTCATTTACAAAGCGGACGAAGACGTTCTGCGGCTGGCCCGATTGGGGTCGCATAGCAATCTGTTCAGATAATCTCATCGGCTGAGCCCGCCTTGGCTGCCGCGATCCGAATGGAAGATCAGCCCGAGCGGGGGGTGCCCTCTGAATCAGGCCATGCGCAAGGGCAGCGATCACGAGGCTACGCCTCATCCACTCGCCCATCGAAAAGCCAACGACCTGCCGACGGAACGGATAATCAACACCGCCCGACAAGCCATCTCGCCTGCACGCCTCGCTGGTGCCGCTGTGCGCAGCGAGAAAGCGACGTGGCGCATCCTTCATTGCTGCTGCAATCCCTTTGGG
>CAIWVR010000334.1 GCA_903916165.1 uncultured Hyphomicrobiales bacterium
GCAACGGCGCGCGATACTGGTCGGCACGCGCCGTCACGTCAATGTGGCCGCCCGATTTTACCACCCCCGAGGCTCACTTCGGCATCTGGATGAAGTCCGCCACCGCGTTGACGATCTCCTTCGGGCTGTTGTTCATCTCGGTAATGAGCTGCGCCATCTCCGCGCCTGTGAACGGGTCGACGTCGAACCCCATGCGCTCGGCCTCCTTCAGGAAGGCCGGATCCTTCATCGTCGCATCGAATGCCGCGCGCATGGCGTCGGCACGCTGGGGTGGAACGTCGGGCGCCATCACGAAGGGATAGGCCATGCTGAACTTGCGTGCGTAGAACGTCAGCATGTCCTTGTCCTGCTGGCGGCTGGCGAGTTCGATGGCGGTCGGCACGTCGGGCAATTGCCGCATGCGCTTGACGCCGAACTGCACCAGCACGCGCACCTTGCCGTCGCGAAACCAGTCAGGCCGCGCCGAGGTGAGATTGGGAAGGATGGCGCTGTTGCCCTGGATCTCGCCGCGCTCGGCGGCGATGAAAACATCGTTCTGGCCCTCATAGCCGGTGACAATGTCGAATTTCGCGTTCATCAACCGCGAGAGAATGAGCGGCAGCGTGTAATTGTCGCCGCCCACCGCCGTGGAGCCCAGGATGATCTTGTTGGTGCGCAGGTCGTCGAACGTCTTTGCCGGCGCCGTATGCCAGACCCAGAGCACATGCGGCTGCTGCAGCGGCGAGCCGATCCATTGCAGCTTGGTGACGTCGAACAGCGTCTTGCCGCCGCCCTTCGACAGCATTTTCAGCGGGCCTTCGAGCGCGATATTGGGATTGGTCATGCCCATCACCGTCCCGTCCTTCTTCGCGGGATTGGTGAGGTAGTTCATCATCGTGAGGCTCGACGCGCCGGCCATGTTGGACACGACGAAAGATGGCCTGCCGGGGATGTGCTTGCCCATATGCGCAACGACCGCGCGCGAAACGAGATCATAGGCACCCCCCGCGCCCGCGCCGACGATATGGGTGATGGTCTTGCCCGCGTAAAAATCCGCGACAGGATCGGCAGCTGCACGCTCCGCGCCGCCTGCAAGAATGACGCACGTGACGCCAGCCAGAGCCAAAGCTCTCCTCATGCCTTCCTCCACATCGGGTGCCCTTGTGGACGAACACTCCGCGCGCCAAGGCTAGTCTGCGCGGGCAGGCCGCGTCAAACGCCCGGCCAGCATATTGCAGCAAGGCGCGGCGCGGCCTAGACTTGGCGCAAAGGCAAAAAGAAAAAACGGGGAGAATGCCATGGTGTGGCGCGTCGGCCTGATCATTCCATCATCGAACCGCATGGTCGAGCAGGAGATGGTCGGCTACTTCCCGAAGGACGTCATCGTCCATGTCACGCGCCTGCGCATGACGGGCGGCAATCGCAAGACGCTCGAGGCGCTTCTGCCCGACGTCGAGGCCGCCTGCGGGACGCTGGTTGACGCCAAATGCGATGCCATCGCCTTTCATTGCACCGCCAATTCCATGTCGGAAGGCCCCGGCGGGGAAGAGCGCCTGCTTTCGGCGCTGACACGCGCGGGCGCGCCAAAAGCGCTCACCACATCGACTGCCATCACACAGGCACTGCGCGCCTTGCGCGCGAGATCCGTCGCCCTCGTCTCGCCCTATGACCAGAAGGTCACTGACCACGAAGCCCATTTCCTTGAGGACCAGGGCTTCACGGTGCCATTCTCGAAAGGCTGGACGCTGGCGGGCAGCGACGCCTATTGCGCGACGCCGCCCGGGGTCTGGCGCGACCGCATGCTGGAGACGCGCGACGCGCACGCGGATGCGAGCTTCCTGTCCTGCGCCAATGTGCAGGGAATCGGCATTGTCGACGACGTCGAGGCGCGGCTTGGCTCGCCGATGATCACCAGCAATCAGGCGGTGATTTTCGAGGCTTTGCGCCTGATTGGCTGGCGCGGTGAAAAGCGCCCGCCAGGCCGCGTGTTCGAGACGCTCGTATAACCTGTGCTATGGATTGAA
>CAIWVR010000335.1 GCA_903916165.1 uncultured Hyphomicrobiales bacterium
GCGCGGCGGTGATCACTTAATGCGACGAGACCGTGCCCTACCCGCGCATCACGGAGCACAAGCATTTTGCGCCGTGGGACTCGCAGGAGATCGAGGGCACGATCTGCTACCGCGAAGTCAGCCGGGCCTGCGGCCCCAACGACATTCCCTATTATCCGATCCGTCAGGCTCGCGAAGAGCATATGCTGGAAAAATACGTCCAGCGCGCGCGCGCGACAGCGGGCGTCAGCTTTCTGGGGCGGCTCGGATCCTACCGCTATCTCGACATGGATGTGACGATCGGCGAAGCGCTCGACGCGGCGCAACACGTGCTCGAATGCCTGTCGGAAAGCCGCGCCATTCCGGCATTTTTCGTCGAGCCGCTGCAACATGCATTGGTCGCCAAGGCGCGTGCTGCCTGAACCGCGCGCCCGCTTTTGGCGGACGCGCGAGAGCCTTACTTCTTCTTGGAGAAGGTTTCCGTCGTCGCGCTGATGCCGCCGCCCTGCGACTGCTTGTAAGCGCTGCCAGTGCCAGTCTTGGCTGCCTTGTCGGCCTTGGGCTTCTTGGTCTCCTTATTCGCCTTCATCTGACCTTTTGCCATTGTCGCCTCCCTTGGTAGATAAGGTGTACGGACACCGCCCGGCACATGTGCCGGTGCGCCATCCAGCCAGGCCGCCAGCGCCGGTTTTCGAAACCGCCACCGGCAACCCGCATCGGCATCAGGGGAAGCCCCGCAGGGCCGGCCCGAAACGATAAGGACGCAAACCTGAAAACGGGTTGCGACGATCCGCAGACCGTAACGGAAAAAAAAATGGCGCGCCAGAGCGATCAACGCCGGGACGAGAGATGCCCTGCATCGCAGCTCCCGTCAGAAACATCGAGAACCAAGCCCCCACATCTGGCGACGCCAGCCTGGGCGAACCCCGGCCTCAGGCGACCAGAAGGCAGTTCTGGGCGTTCTTGATGAATTTGAAGTTCAGATCGCTCGGCTGCCAGTCGGCCTGAATGCGCTCGCATTCGAGCTCCGCCGCCGCGCTCGTCGAAAAGCAGTTCTTATAGGTCCGGCCCGACAGCTTGTGGCGAATCAGGAACTGGCTCTTGGCGTCCTGAAAAATGTTAAGGGCGTCGTGAACGGGATGAAATGCCACCTGAATGTTCCAGCTGCTGGAGGATCGAGATCGAATATATGGCCCGTCTTTGCACGTTCACGCGAAAAATTGGAATGATTTACGCAAGGGCGGCCGATTGCCTGTGCATCGCCGAGGGCGACGGTGCGGTTCCAGACGAGGCCTCAGGCCGAAATCACGGCCCTTCGCCCGTCGCTGTCATGGGGGTGTTGCCAATCGTCTGTAGGGTCACGGTCCTGATAGAGACCCGCCGACAGAAAATGGACGTTCCGCCGCGCAGATATCGCAGCCTGCGGCGGATGCGCGCAGGGACATGTCAGCAACGGTCGCCATCACATTCGAACGGTGCCCAGCCCTCAAATTGAATTTATGGAGCCTGACAATGGCCAGCACACATTGCCTTTCTGCCCGCTTCGCCGTGGCGATGCTCGCACTGGCGCTGACATCGGGGCGGTCCGAAGCGCGCGATCTCTACCGCTGGGTGCAATATGTGCCCGGCGGCCTTGAGGCACGCGCGGTGACGGACGATGCGACCTGCCCGGCAGCGATGATCGACGGCGTCAAAATTGCCATGGCCGAGCGCTCGGTGCCGGGCGAAAACTACCCTGTTCGCGCCTGCACGCTGCCCATCAGCCA
>CAIWVR010000336.1 GCA_903916165.1 uncultured Hyphomicrobiales bacterium
CCGAGCCACACATCGAATTGCCACCCCATGAGGGCGCCAACGACAATGCCCGCAACAAATTCAGAGAGCACGCGAAAGCCAAGGCCCATGGCGCGTCCCGTCCGCAGGTTGGCTGCTTCCGCGTCAGCCCGATCGACGTGATCATGCTGCCGCTTGTCGAGCGCCGCCGAGAGAGCCTCGAGCCGCGCCGCCAGAGCCTTTTCGTCTTCGAAGCAAGGCCTGTTTTCATGCGCCATGACCGCTCTCCCGTGAGTTGGACCACCAGGGCCGGAACGGTTTCAGGCGAGCCCGGGGTCCGTTGACCAACCTTCGAGGTTGCGGAACCGACTGGCCGCCCGGCGAGCAGACTGTTGCGATGAAGCAGATAGAACTCAGAAGAGAAAAGGCCCTCTCGAGCCGGGCGCACCATATTGTCGGGGCCGGTGTGTGTCAAGGTTCGGCTGGTATAATATAACGTGTTGTTTTTGTTGGTTCTTCGTTGTCTGAAAAGGGGTGTGAAGGAAGGTCGCAGGCCGCCCCGCGCCGGAGGGGAAGAATCGGGGCGCACTTCCTTCTCCCGCAGCGCGGGAGAAGAGGGCAATGACGAGGCAAACACCCTCACCGTCCCTAAATCACGAAATCCGGGTCGCGATGGTCCGCCGTAATGTCGATCCGCACCTCCTGCGCGATGTCCGCCAGGGCGATCGAGCCGCGCCGCCGCGGGCGGAGCACGTCGATCCTGCGGTTTGAGCGCACCACGCCGGGCTTGCCGCCCAGCGCCACGACCTTGTCGGCCATATAGACCGCCTCGTCGATGTCATGCGTGACGAAGAGGATGGTGCGCCCGGTTTCCGCCCGGATGCGGATCAGCTCGTCCTGCAGGTTCTCGCGGGTGGCGACGTCGAGCGCCGAGAAGGGTTCGTCCATCAGGAGAATCGAGGGGCGCACGGCGAGCGCGCGGGCCAGCGCGACACGCTGGCGCTGGCCGCCCGACAGCTGGTGTGGCCAGCGTGCGGCCATGTCCGACAGGCCGACAAGCGCCAGTGCCTCGCGCGCCCGCGTCACGCGCTGCGCTCTCGAGAGCGCAGTCTTTTCCAGCCCGAACATCACATTCGACAGCACGCGCCGCCACGGCAGCAGGCGGGCGTCCTGGAACACCATGGCCATGGGCCGCTCGGCCTGCGGATCGGGTGTGATCGTCACCGTGCCTGCGGTCGGCTTGGCGAGATCCATCAGCACGCGCAGCAGCGTCGATTTGCCCACGCCCGAGGCGCCGACAATGGCGATGAACTCGCCCGCGCAAATGTCGAGGTCGAGACCCTGCAGCACCTGCGTGCGCTGCCCGTCCTGCTCGAAGGCGAGGCCGAGTCCGGCAATATTGATGATGCGGGCGGGGGTGGGTGCGGTCATGGCTTCCATTTGAGAAGCTTTCCTTGGAGCGCCATGAAGCCGGCGTCCATGATTCCATAGAGCGCCGCCATGGTCAGCATGTAGACGACGACAATGTCGGTGGCGAGCAGTGACGAGGCCTGCATCATCCGGCTGCCCAGCCCGCTGACGCCCGATAATTCGGCGGCGACCACCGCCATCCAGGCCTGACCCAGCGCCGTGCGCAGGCCGGTGAGAATGCCCGGCGTCGCGGCCGGCAGCAGCACTTTCAGCAGGCGCTCGGGCGCGCTGCGAAAGCCGAAGGCGTCTGCCACCTCGATGAGGTCGCGGTCGACGCCATGCACGGCACCCAGCGCCGCGAAAAAAGCGATCCAGAACACACCGATGGAGATGATGAAAATGGCATTGGCCTCGTCGACGCCAAACCAGATGATCGCGAAGGGTGCCCAGGCCAGATTGGGGATGGGCCGCAGCAGGCGCACCACCCAGGCCAGCGCCCATTCAAGCTGGATCGACATGCCGGTGATGACGCCCAGCAGCGTGCCGAGCCCCGCACCGACGAGGAAGCCGAGAATATAATGATTGAGGCTCAGTGAGACATAATGCGCCCAGAGCCCCGAGTTGAACTCGCGCATGAAGGCCTTGGGCAGGGCGCTCGGCGGGGGCAGCAGGGTCGACTGGATGAGCCCGAACGCCGGCACAGCTTCCCAGAATGCGAGAAACAGCAGAAGGCCTGTGGCGGCGTAAAGCGTGGGGCGAAAGCGCAAGGGAAGGCCCGTCTCGTGAGGCAAGGAGGAGCCGGCAAGCGGTGGGGCTCGCCGGTGCGGCTGTCAAGCTTTGCCTTACTTCCTGGCCTTTTCGTAGAAGGAGGCGTCGAACAGCCCGTCCAGCGGCACATCCTTGTCGAGCGTGCCGATGGAGACCTGAAAAGCCTGCATCTTCTTCGTCGCCTCGACGATCTGCAGCGGATTGGCGGCGAATTTGGAAGCCGGCGATTTCAGCGCGGCGATGATCGTGTCGGTGTCGATGAGGCCCTTGCCCAGCGCCGCCTCAATGCCTGGTGCCGCCTTCAACGGATCCGTCTTGATGAGTTCGATGGCGCGCACGACGCCGTTGACAAGCGTCTGCACGCCAGCGGGA
>CAIWVR010000337.1 GCA_903916165.1 uncultured Hyphomicrobiales bacterium
CAATCAATATGCGACCGAGCAGCAGATCATTCCACGCGCGTTCCGCATGGACGAGATCTGGGCCAGGGGCACGCTCGAACTCGTGGGGTGATGTTCCTCATTGCGAGTCGCGGCAGCGGCGCGGCTAGCCGGAGGCCTCCCGTGAGGCCCTGGATGGCTGCGCTGCAATCTTCCGGGTGAATCTGACGTCTATTTGGAATCCTGCAGGCCGGCGACCCGGTCGATGCGCACCTGCGCCACACCGCTCTGGCGCATGCCGATCACATCGGCGGCACCGGCTGACAGGTCGAGGATGCGTCCGCCCACAAAGGGACCGCGATCGTTCACGGTCACGAGCACACTGCGTTGATTGGCGAGATTGGTGACGCGCAGACGCGAGCCAAAGGGCAGGGTCTTGTGCGCGGCGGTCATTGCTCCGGGATCATATCGGGCGCCGCTCGCCGTGCGGCTGCCATGGGAATAAAAGGATGCCTTGCCAGTCCAGCTTTGCGCATGGGCGGCCCCGTCTATCGCGACGGGAGCGGTGAGTGCGGCAATGGCTACAGCCGCGAAGGTGAAAGCTTTCAATGGAACTCCTTGGTGACCGACGATCTCGGGGATCGACGGAGGAGTTCCTGGGGGTGACCTGCGGCGAGAAAAAGGCGCTCAGGCGGCAATGAAAAGAACGCTTAACCTTGAAAAAGGCGCATTTTTTTGAGCCGATACAGCGAGGTTGCGGGCCAAACCAACCAAAAATGACAGAAAAGCCTATAAATTCCGGGGCTTTTTATCAGATGGGACGAAGGGCAAGAGCCTTGCCGTCTTTCGGGTCGCGCAGCCAGACGCCATTGGCCTGTTTGTCGAAATAGACCTTGTGTCCCTTGCGGGCGGTCAGGGCGAGCTGTCCCTGTTCCACCCGCCAGAGGATCGGATCGAAGATGACAAGGCCCTGATCACGGCAGGCGGGGGCCAGTTGCGCCCGCCCGGAGGCCTCCAGCGTGATCATGCAACCGGTGTCCTTGCCGGCTTCGCGCAGCGGCGCATAGCGGCCCACGGCACCCGTGCCGGGGACCGCGCGGGGTGCGGCGGGAGGGGCATTGCGCTGGATGTTTCGGCCGTCACTGCCAGGGCGCGTCGGGTCCAGCACGCCCTCCTGGGCATGGGCTGACATGGCGGAGACGAGCGCCGCCGCAAGCCAGATGGCGGCGGGGACGCGGAGGCTCATGCTCGGCATGGGGTGTCTCTCCAGAAAACAGGTCCCTATCGGCTATCATTGCGCCTTCGAACCGACAAGCAGACATTCGGCCACCGGCGTCAGGAGCGGGCGAGCTGTGGCATATGCGTCCACATTGTCGACCAGAAGCTGTTCCATGGCAGCCCGCGTCGCATGCGTGGCCGAGCCGACATGTGGCAGCAGCACGACATTGTCGAGGGCGAGGAATGCGTCCGGGACATGCGGCTCGCCGGCGAAGACATCGAGGCCGGCACCGGCGATCCGCCGCGCCTGCAGCGCGCCGATCAAAGCGGGCTCGTCCACCAGCGAACCGCGCGCAATGTTGATGAGGAATCCCTCGGGGCCCAGCGCGTCCAGCACCTGCGCATCGACAAGGTGCCTGGTCGCGGTGCCGCCGGGCGCGGCGACGAGCAGGATGTCGCAGGCAGCAGCGAGTGCGTGCGGCGTGGCATGATAGGCGTAAGCGACGCCGTCCTGCCGGGTGCGGCCACAATAGGCGATGCTCAGGCCGAAGGCTTCGGCGCGCCGCGCAATCGCCTTGCCAATGCGCCCGAGGCCCAGAATGCCCAGCGTCTTGCCGCGCAAGGTTGCGGTCAGCTGGAAGGGCCCGGTCAGCCATTGGCCGTCACGCAGAAAGCGTTCGGCCGCCGGGAACTGCCGCACGGTGTTGAGCAGCAGGCCAAAGGCGGTGTCGGCGGTTTCCTCGGTCAGCACGTCGGGCGTGTTGGTGACCCTGATCCCATGCGCGGCCGCCCATCTGGCGTCCACCGTGTCGTAGCCGACGCCAAGGTTGGCGACCAGTTTCAGTGCCGGAAAGCGCGACATGAAGGCACCATCGACGGGAAAGGTCTTGCCGCCCGCCAGAATGCTGCCTGCCGCCACGATCACGTCGATGCGCGGCGCGAGCTGGTGCAACATGGCCGCCGCGTCCGCCGCTTCCCACAGCCTGTGCAAGGTGTAGCGCGCGGAAAGCGCGTCGATCACGGAGCCGGAGAGGCTCACGGGCATCAGGATCTCGGTCATGCGCGGGCTCCCTCCTTGCAAATTCAGTTCTTCTGGATGCCCGCCTTCTGGATGACGTCGCCCCATTTTGCGATATCAGCTTCGAGGCGCCGGCTCAAATCCGTGCCGCCGACCGCGCGCGCCTCAATGCCGAGTTCCAGCAGCTTGCGCTTGATGTCGGCATCTGCCAGCACGTCGGCCAGGGCTGACTGCAGCCTGGCGACAACCGGGGCCGGCGTGCCGGCAGGCGCAAACAAGGCGTTCCACGAGGTCACATCATAGCCCGCCGCGCCGGCTTCCTGTGCGGTTGGCAGATCGGGCGTGACGACCGTGCGCACCGGACCCGATGTGGCCAGCGCGCGGATCTGCTTGTCTTCAATCATCGATTTCAGCGAGGCATAGGAATCGATCATCATGTCGACGTCGCCGCGCGTCAGCGACAGCGTGAGATCGGGCGTATTGCGGAACGGCACGACGCGGAAGTCGATGCCGGTGGCGGTTTTCAGAAGCTCCGCCGACAGATTCTGCGTCGAGCCGACGATGACCGTGCCGACATTCATCGCGCCGGGATTGGCTTTTCCGTAGTCGATGAAATCCTTCAGCGTCTTGTAGCGCGAGGTGCCGTTGGTTGCGAGAATGAAGTCGAAGAAGCCCAGCGTCGAGATCGGCACGAAATCCTTCACGGGATCGAAGCGCAGGTCCTTGAACATGTTCACGCTGACGGCTGTGCCATTGGAAAACAGCGCGAGCGTATGCCCGTCATTGCCGCCCGCAAGCGTCGCGCGCGCGGCATTGATGCCGCCGGGGCCGGGCTGGTTTTCGATCACGAAACGCTGGCCGAGCTTGTCGCCGAGCCGCTCGGTCACGATGCGCGCCGTGATGTCGGCAACGCCGCCGGCACCGAAGGGCACGAGCACGCGCACCGGCTTGGTCGGCCAGTCGGCCTGTGCCACAAGCGGCGAACTCATGAGTGGCACTGACGCCAGCATCAGGCCGAATGCGCGGCGCGACACGCCGTCCGAAATCTTCGCCATGGGGGTCTCCTGCCCGAAATGTTTCTTGTGCGGGCATGGCAGCACATCGGGGCGGCAAGTTCAAATTCGCAGAGTTCACGGATGGCTGAAGGGCCGCGTCAGGATGCGCGGCCGGCCTCCCGCCAGCGTCGCAGCAGGAGCCGCGAGAGTGCCTCCAGCGCGAGAAAGATGATCACGCCGGCGACGGAGATGAGCACCAGCGCCGCAAACATGCGCGGAATGTTGAGCCGGTAGCCCGCCTCGACGATGCGATAGGCGAGGCCCGCGCCCTGACCCGCCGCGCCTGCTGCGATTTCCGCAGCGATGGCGCCAATCAGGGCGAGGCCGCCGGCGATGCGCAGGCCGCCGAGCGCGAAGGGCAGGGCGGAGGGCAGGCGCAGCAGCGCCATTTCCTGCCAGCGTGAGGCGCCATAGAGCTGGAACAGGTCACGCAGGTTCTGGTCGGCCGAGGCCAGACCCAGCGCGGTGTTCGACAGGATCGGGAAGAAGGCGACGAGAAAGGCGCAGGCGAGCACGGCAGGGCCGGGGTCGAGATAGACCAGCAGCAGGGGCGCGATGGCGATGATCGGCGTCACCTGCAGGATCACCGCAACGGGGAAGAAGGAGCGCTCCAGCCAGCGCCATTGCGCAAACAGGATCGCCAGCGCGACGCCAATGCCTGTGGCGAGCGCGAGCGCCAGCGCCGTGATGCGCAATGTCACCCAGAGCGAGGCGGAGAGCAGGACCCAATCGGCCACCAACGTGCGGCCGATGAGGCCCGGCGCAGGCAGCACGTAAGGCGGCAGGGCGGCGAGCCACACGCCGCCTTCCCAGGCTGCGAGCAGTGCGACGAAGACGAGAGCGGGGATGAAGCGGTCGAGCGTTGGGTTCATGCGGCGCTTTCTTGCGACATCACATCTTCCAGTGCCTGCGAGGCGGCGCGACAGGTTTCGAGATAGGCGCGGCTCAGGCGGTAGCCCTCGTCGCGTGGCGCGGGTGCTTCGACATTGATTTGCGTCACGATGCGCCCGGGCCGTTCCGAAAACACGCAGATGCGGCTCGACAGAAAAGCGCTCTCATAGACGGAATGGGTGACAAACAGCACGGTCATGCCCAGTTCCGCCTGCAGCGCAAGGAGATCGCGGTTGAGGCGCAGCCGCGTGATCTCGTCGAGCGCGGCAAAGGGCTCGTCCATCAGCAGCAGGGCGGGGCGCAGCACCAGCGCCCGCGCGATGGAGACGCGCATCTTCATGCCGCCCGACAATTCGCGCGGAAAGGCTTGGGCGAAAGCACTGAGGCCCACACGGGCGAGCGCCTCGCCGATGGCGGGGGCTGCCTCCGCGCGCGACACATGCCGCAGGCGTAGCGGCAGCCAGACATTCTCGAAGATTGTCGCCCACGGCATCAGCGTTGCGTCCTGGAAGACAAAGCCAATGTCGGGCCGCTCCCCTGCGCGCCAGCGCAGCGCGCCCTCGGTCGGCGTGGCGAGCCCGGCGATCAGCCGCAATGCGCTCGACTTGCCGCAGCCAGACGGGCCGAGCAGCGAGACGAATTCGCCCGCGCGCAGATCGAGGTCGAGACCCCGCAGCGCGGTGACGCCGTTGGCAAATGTCTGCCCGACGCCTTGCAGGCTGACCAGCGGCGAAGAGGCACTCACTTGCCGTCCAGCCCCACGCGCTTGTTGACAAATTGCAGCGTGTAGGCGCG
>CAIWVR010000338.1 GCA_903916165.1 uncultured Hyphomicrobiales bacterium
GGCGCAAGGCGCATCTGGAGAAGCACGGATTCATCGATTTTTCTGGCAGCGGCGAATTCAACCGCCTTGTCGAGGATGCCCGACAGGGCGTTGAGCCCCGTGATAAAGACCGGCAAAGAGGATTGCGACATCGTAAAAGGCATCGATCTGACCCCAAAATTCTTGTTTCATGTCGCCGTGCGTTCCTCGCTCGTGCGCAGGCGCATCATAGCCAACCTGCGGCGGGGATACAGGAGGGATTTGACGGCGGTCGGCGCGGCCGTTCAGTCACCCGCAAGCTGCGCGAAGTCTACACCCTTCCCTGCAAAGGCCCGGCACCGAGCGCGCTCATGTTGCCGATTGAGCCCTTGATGTCGTCAGGATCGGGCTTGCGGCCGTGGACGATATAGGATGTCGGGATTTCGAGGCGCCAGACCAGTCCGTCGGGGGCGAAGTCGAGCGCAACCATGCCCTCGAGCGCATGGGCGGCGATCCGCTTTAACACCTTGTGACCAAAGCCTTCACGGGCGGGCGGAAACACTTGCGGGCCGCCGGTCTCGCGCCAGACCATGCACAGCAGCGGCTCCTCCTTGTCGCGCACGACGGTCCAGTGCAGATGCACCTTGCCGTCAATGTCCGACAGGGCACCGTATTTTGCTGCATTGGTGGACAATTCATGCAAGGCGAGCCCGATGTTCTGTGCGGCCTCGGGCTTCAGCATGACGTCGGGACCCTCGATGAGAATGCGCCTGCCAATGAGATCGGCATAATGGACGAGCTGCGAGAGCGCGAGGTCGCGCAGGCTGGCACCGTGCCAGTCCTGCATGACAAGCAGGTCTTGTGAGCCAGCCAGCGATTCGAGCCGGGCGGTGAAGCGGGTCTCGAAGTCCTTGGCCGAGCCGCCTGCCGTTGCTGTCTGGCGCGCCATGGCCTGGATAACGGCAAGCAGGTTCTTTGAACGATGCGCGATTTCGCGCATCAGCATGTGAACATGGCTTTCGCGTTGTTTGCGGTCCGTGATGTCGCGCGCAATGCCGATCAAGCGCACGGCAACCCCGCCCTCGAACAGGCATCGGCCGCGCGCTTTCAGCCAGCGTTCATGGGAAATGTGGTCTGCCCCGGCCAGCCGGAACTCGACTTCATATTCGCCGTCACCAGACGCATCGGTCGCCGCTTTCGAGGCCTCGCGTACGCGCAGGAAATCCTCGATATGGATCATCGCATCGATCATGTCCTGGGTAACGGGACCCTTGGCAGGTGTGTTGAACAGCGCCCGAACACGCGTGTCCCACAGGATTTCGCCGGTGACGAGATCGTGCTCCCAGACGCCGGTTTTCCCGGCTTCTAGCGCCAGTTCGGTGCGCAAGAGCGCAATCTGCAAGTCACGCTCGGCATTCTTTCGCCAGGTGATGTCGGTACCGCTCGCGACAAGGCGTACGACAGATCCGTCGTCGCCCCACAACGGCGCCATCTGGAGGTCCAGTGTGATGCGGGTGCCACCTGGAAGTCCCATGGATATGTCATAGCGCAGCGTCTCGCCGCTGGCTGCCCGCGCCGCTGTCTGCCGCAGCCGATCTTGCACGTCCCTCGACCATGACCACCAGGGACAATCCCAGAAGAACATGCCGATGACGTCGGAGCGGGCAATGCCTGCAGCTTCGAGAGGCGTGCGATTGGCTTCCACCACGCGGCCCTGCAGGTCGAGCACGCCGACAAAGGCGAACAGATTGTCGAGGACATCGCGCAACATGCGCTCGCTTGCGCCCGCGGCGGGGTGCGCGAGAAATCCGGCTTCTGGGTCCGCTGTCATGCGGATGGCTGCTCCATTTTCCGAGGGTCGTTGGGTCTGCGATAAGGCGGGCCGATTGTGCCAGAAATGAGCGTCCTGGAGCTTGGCCATAAGACGGCGTGGCCAATGTGGCCTCGCCACAGCATCTCATTCTCCATCATGAGTCTGGAACGATCTTGCACCTTGATGCGTTCCCCTGCCGACTGAAAGGTGCCATCGCGCCCCAGTCATTGTTTGACCGAAGGGGCCGCCATGATCCGCCAGATACGAGCGGCATGACGAAAGGACACACTGTCTTTCAGTGTCGCCCGGGACACGAGGCCGCATGAGTTTGAGCCGCATGGAAGCCAAGCCCCCAATCGTGAGAGACACAATGTTCCCGATTCACGCCCCTCAAACTGGTGAGCCGACGCTGAACCCGGTCGCTCAGGCCCAGATTGGCAGGCGCCTGCGCGTGATATTCGACGGGCCAGCCGCGCCGGTGCCCGCCCGTTTTCAGGACCTGCTCGCGCAGATCGAGCAGGCGCTGGATCCGGCCGGAGACGCTCGCTAGCGCAGCACGGTGCGGCACACCCGGTGACGTGCGAGGCCGATGCCACGAGAACCAGGCGTTCTTCAGCGGCGGGGACCAATGGCCTTAAGGCCTGTTCAATCGGAACCCTGATCACGGTTCCGATCGATCGAACCGGAATCGGGCGGCCGCGCGAAACAGGTCAGTCCTTCGCGCGCTCGACGTAGCTGCCGTCTTCCGTCTGGATGACGACGCGGGTGCCCGGCTGGATGTGCGGGGGCACCATGGCGCGGGCACCGTTGGAGAGCTTGGCGGGCTTGTAGGAGGAGGACGCCGTCTGGCCCTTCATGGCCGGCTCGGTTTCCATGACTTCGAGCACGACGCGCGCCGGCAGCTGGATGCCGACCGGCAGGCCGTTGAACACCGACAGGATGACCTTCATGCCTTCCTGCAGATAGGCGGCCTGGTCACCCAGAATGTCTTCCGACACCTGCAGCTGCTCGAAGGTTTCGCCGTTCATGAAATGGTAGCCGTCGCCATCCTTGTAGAGGAAGGAGAAGTCCATATCCTCGACGAAGGCGCGCTCGACCTGTTCGGTCGTCTTGTAGCGATCGGTCGTCTTCACGCCATCCGACAGGCGGCGCATGTCGATCTGCGTCGTTGGCGTGCCCTTGCCGGGATGGAAGCTTTCCGCGGTCAGGACGACGTAAAGCTGGCCGTCCTCGCGCTCGAGAATATTGCCCTTGCGGATCGAACTGGCGATGACTTTCACGTTGGATGTCCTCGGTTGAAGAGATGGCCTTGGCAGACTATCAATCTGGCGGAATGATTGGCGCGCATTAATAGCGATCTTGCCAGCCAGCGCTAGCCCCCTCATCAGGCGCCCTCAGGAACAGATTTTCACGCCATGACCTTCAAGGCCCAGCCTGCCCTGTCCCCCTGGTGGGAAAAGGGCGTCTATGCCGACAAACGGCCGCGCCTGCAGGCCCGCGCCCGGCTGCGCACCGCCGTGCGCAGCTGGTTTTCGGGCCAGGGTTTCGAGGAGGTCGAGACGGCCGCCCTGCAGACGAGCCCCGGCAATGAGGCCCATATCGGCGGCTTTGCGACCGATTATACGACGCCCGATGGCGGCGCCCGCCGTTATTATCTGCATTCGTCGCCGGAATTCGCCTGCAAGAAGCTGCTGGCGGCTGGCGAGACGCGGCTCTACGCCATGGCTCATGTTTACCGCAACGGCGAGCGCGGGCCGCTGCACCATCCGGAATTCACCATGCTCGAATGGTACCGGGCGGGCGAGCCTTATGAGGTGCTGATCGAGGATTGCGCGGCCCTGCTGGCGCTGGCCGCCGAGGCTGCGGGCGTCGGTGCGCTGGTCTGGCGCGCAGGGCGCTGCGACCCCTTTCTGCCGCCCGAGCGGCTCTCCGTTTCGGAGGCGTTTGGTCGCCACGCCGGCGTCGATCTCGACGCGACGCTGGGCGACCGCGCGACGCTGGCCGCCGAAGCCGCGCGGATCGGCCTGCGCGTCAGCGCCGACGACACCTGGTCCGACCTGTTCAGCAAGATCCTGTGCGACCGCATCGAGCCGCATCTTGGCATGGGCCGGCCGACCGTGCTCGACCTCTACCCCGTGAGCGAGGCGGCGCTGGCGCGCCCGGCCGCCGATCCCCGCTTTGCCGAACGGTTCGAGCTTTACGCCTGCGGCGTCGAACTCGCCAATGCCTTTGGCGAATTGACCGATCCGGTCGAGCAGCGCCGCCGCTTTCAGGGCGAAATGGCTGAGCGTCGCCGCATCTATGGCGAAGACTTCCCGCTCGACGAGGACTTCCTGGCGGCGCTGGGGCAGATGCCGGCCGCGAGCGGCATAGCCATGGGCTTCGACCGTCTGGTGATGCTCGCAACCGCTGCCCGCTCCATTGAGGATGTGCTTTGGACGCCGGTTCCTTGAGCGGCGCCATTCACACCGTCAGCGATCTCGTCGCGCGTGGCCTTGCTCCGAACGGGGACGCCGAAGCCTTGGCCGCGCTGACCGCCCGCTATGCGCTGGCGATCACGCCGACGATTGCAGCGCTGATCGATCCATCCGATCCGCATGATCCGATCGCCCGCCAGTTTGTGCCCGATCTGCGCGAGGCCAATGCCCTGCCGGAAGAACTGGCCGACCCGATCGGCGACGCCGCCCACAGCCCGGTCGAGGGCATTGTCCACCGTTATCCCGACCGCGTGCTGCTGAAGCTCCTGCATGTCTGTCCGGTCTATTGCCGCTTCTGCTTCCGCCGCGAAATGGTGGGGCCGGGCGCCGAGCAGGTGCTGTCGGCCGACAAGGTTGCGGCAGCGCTCGACTATATCCGCCAGCATCCGGCGATCTGGGAGGTCATTCTGACGGGCGGTGATCCGCTGGCGCTGTCGGCGCGGCGGTTGCGCGAGGTTATGGCCGCTTTGGGCGAGATCGACCATGTGAAGGTGCTGCGGCTGCACACACGCGTGCCAGCGGTCGATCCGGCGCGGGTTACGCCCGAACTGGTCGAGGCCCTCCGGGTCCCCGGCAAGACGACCTATGTGGCGCTTCACGCCAATCATCCGCGCGAACTCAGCGAGGCCGCCGCCGCCGCGCTGGGCCGTCTCGCTGATGCCGGGCTGGCACTGGTGAGCCAGTCGGTGCTGCTGGCTGGCGTCAATGACGATCTTGCCACGCTGTCGGCGCTGATGCGTCGTTTCGTCGAGCTGCGGGTCAAGCCCTATTACCTGCACCATGGCGATCTCGCACCTGGCACCTCGCATCTGCGGGTCGACCTCGAGACCGGCCGCGCGCTGGTGTCGGATTTGCGGGCGACGGTTTCGGGCTTGTGCCAGCCGGCCTATGTGCTCGATATTCCCGGCGGGCATGGCAAGGTGCCGGTCGGGCCGGATCATCTGCGTCCGGGCGGTGTCGTTGACCATCATGGACGCACACACGCCTATCCCGATGTCGCACGAAAACCGGATTTTTCCCGCTAAAACAGGCCGCTTGAGCCCTGCGCCTTTTGCAGGGCCTAATGCGGCTCAAAACGAATCACACACCGGACCCATGCTGACACCTTCCCTTTCACGCGCGCTCCGCTTCCTGCTGCTGGCGGCCCTCCTTGCGAGCGGCCCCGCATGGGCGCAGAGCGCTGAGCCGACACCGATGCAAAAGCTCGATGCGGCCCGCGCCGAGTTGGGCCAGATCGGCATTGCGTTGAGGCGCGCCGGGCTCTCCGATGCGGACCTTATTGCGCGCCGCCAGGACCTCGAACCCCTCGCGGCCACCGCTGCCGAGGTCATCGAACGGGTGAGCCCGACTTACGATTCGGTCAAGGCCAGGCTTGACCAGCTCGGTCCCGTTGACGAGAAGGACAAGGACAAGAGCTCCGCCGTCGAAGCCGACCGCGCCGAACAGCAACGCCTTTTCAATGAGGTCGATGGCGTCCTGAAGCGCGCGCGCGCGCTGTCGCTCGAGGTCGAGCAGGCCCGCGCGCTCATCACGTCGCGTCGGCGTGCGATTTTCACCGGTGCCCTTTTTCAGCGCTCATCGAGCCTGCTCGCGCCCGACCTGTGGATTGCGGTCCTTGGCGAGATCCCGCGCGACGTGAAGGCGGCTGGCGTCGTCGCCAGCGACTGGCTGTCCGCTGCCGGGTCGCGGCTCGACCGCTGGCGTGCTGTTTTGTTCGTCGCGCTGCTCGCGGCCGTGGCCGTGTTCTATGGTGCCGCAACCGTGCTGGCCAAGCGCGTGCTGCGGCGCGCGCCCGATGTGGCGGAGCCGACGCGGCTGCAAAAGGCGGTCGGGGCGATCTGGGTCGGCTTCGTCACAGCCATCGTGCCCATTCTCGCTGCCCTCGCAGTGGCCGAGACATTGCGCTCCTTCGACCTTGTGAACGCACGGCTGGAACCGCTTCTGCAGGCTTTGGTCGAGACAGTGCGGCGTGTCGCGCTCGCGGCGGGACTTGTGCGGGGTTTGCTCGCGCCGCTGCGCCCGACCTGGCGGTTGTTCGACCTCGGCGATGAGGTCGCCAGCCGGCTTGCAGGCCTCGCCATGCGGCTTGTCAGCATTGTCTCGCTGATGAAGATCGTCGAGGCCATGAATGAACTCATCGGCGTCGCGCTGTCGGTGTCGGTCGCCGTGCGGGGCGTCGGTGCGCTTTCTGTCGCCCTGCTGATGATTTTCTCGCTGAAGGGCATTGCCGGTCCGCCGGAAGCTGATGACGAATGTCTGGGCCCGCGCATCGAGCCGGCGCGCGACTGGTACGGGCCGCTGCGCTTCCTCGCCTGGATCGCCATCACGGCGATCCTCGGCTCGGTCTTGATCGGCTATGTCGCCTTCAGTGCCTTCATCGCCGAACAGCTGGTCTGGGTCGGCTTTATCGGTTGCCTTGCCTATGTGCTGATCGTGCTCGTCAATGAGGGTTTTGAGGTCGCCTTGCGCCCGCCCGCCGCCGTGGCGCATGCTGTCATGTCGAGCCTCGGCCTTCGCCGCGAGGCGCTCCAGCAACTGGCCGCGCTGCTGGCGGGCGTGACCAGCGTCTGTGTCATCGCCGCAGCAACCCTGCTGACCCTCGCCCCCTGGGGTATCGAATCTGATGACATGCTGGCCAATGTCCGGTCGGCCTTCTTCGGCTTCAAGATTGGCGACGTCACCGTCTCGCTGTCGAGCCTTGTGCTGGCGCTGTCGTTCTTTGCGGCGGCCTTGTTTGCGACCCGCACGGTGCAGCGCTGGCTCGAACGCAAGTTCCTGCCGCATACCCACCTCGACACGGGCTTGCGCAATTCCATTCGCACCAGCATCGGTTATGTCGGGTTCATCGTGGCGGCGGCGGTGGGTTTTGGCTCGCTTGGCCTGTCGTTCGAAAAGCTCGCCATTGTCGCTGGCGCGCTCTCCGTCGGCATCGGTTTTGGCCTGCAATCCATCGTCAATAATTTCGTCTCCGGCCTGATCCTTCTGTGGGAGAGAGCGATCCGCGTCGGCGACTGGGTCGTTGTCGGCGATGAACAGGGCTATGTGCGTCGCATCAACGTCCGGTCGACGGAAATTGAAACGTTCGACCGTGCGACGATGATCGTGCCCAATTCCAATCTCATCACCGGCGTCGTGAAAAACTGGGTGAGCGGCGACAAGGTCGGGCGCATCAGGGTTCCTGTTGCGGTCAATCTCGTGGCCGATCCGGAGGTGGTGCGCGAGACCCTGATCCAGACCGCGAAGGCGCAGGATCTCGTCGAGAAGATTCCCGCGCCGACGGTCATGTTCATCTCGATGTCTGACGCCAATCTGAAATTCGAGCTTGTGTGTTTCGTCAGCGATGTCGAAAAGTCGGCGCGTGTGAAAAGCGATCTCTATTTTGCCATCCACGCGCGGTTCAAGGCGGAGGGCATTGGCATTTCTCCGCCAGCCGCGCCGCCGGCACCACCTGCCGTCGTCAATATCAGCGGGCTCGAAAAGCTCGGCGCGCTGCTTGACTCCAAATCATAGGAACAGCTGCCACCATGCGTCGCATCCCTTTTCGTCTCACCCTTCTGGCTGCCGCTCTCGCCCTGGCTGGCTGCTCGTCCTCGCCTGTCGGTTTCATACTTTCGGGAGAGCCCGGCTTTTACAAGAAGCTCAACGCCACGGCCGCCAAGGTGGATACGCTTGCCGCGCGCGACATGATCTCGATCTACCGTGCCAACCAGAATCTGGCGCGGCTCACCGTCGATCCGGCGCTGCAGGCGGCGGCTGAGGAGCAGGCGCTTGCCATGGCGCGCGCCGATCGCATGAGCCACGAGGTCCGCGGCACGCTGATGTCGCGTCTCGATGGGCGCCTTGATCACACCAGCGCGGTCGAAAATATTTCGGCGGGGTATCACACGCTGGCCGAGGCCTTTTCCGGCTGGCGGGATTCGCCGGCGCACAACAAGAATATGCTCAATCCCGCGATGCGCCGGATGGGCATAGCGACCGCCTATGTGCCGGAGTCGAAATACAAGGTTTACTGGGCGCTGATCCTGACAGATTGAGCCGCTGCCGCGCCTGCCCGCCCCCCGGCGAGCCATTGCCCCAGAAACGCCCGCAGCCAGTTGGCCACCGGCGCGTCATAGAGATACCAGCCTTCGAGATGTTCGTGGCGGGGATGAGCACCGGGCTCCCCCGCCGCGCGTTCCAGCGCACGGACGGTCCAGCGGCAAATCGTGGCATAGGTCACTTCCGGGTGAAATTGCAGCCCGTAGGCGGTGTTGCCGTAACGGCA
>CAIWVR010000339.1 GCA_903916165.1 uncultured Hyphomicrobiales bacterium
GCAACCCGTGACATGTTCCTCTCCCCTGCCAGCGGGCGTCGCGCGCCCGTTCGTGGTCATGACGAAACGCGCGCCGCCCGGGACGGCGCGCGTGATCTTGAAAAATTACCGCTCGACGCAGAGGGCGATGCCCATGCCGCCCCCGATGCAGAGGGTGGCGAGGCCTTTTTTCGCCCCGCGGCGCTGCATTTCGAAGAGCAGCGTCGTGAAGACGCGCGCGCCGGACGCGCCGATCGGATGACCTATGGCGATGGCACCGCCGTTGACGTTCACAATGGCGGGATCCCAGCCCATGTCCTTGTTGACCGCGAGTGCCTGCGCGGCGAAGGCCTCGTTGGCCTCGACGAGATCGAGGTCGCTGACCTTCCAGCCCGCCTTTTCCAGCGCCTTGCGCGACGAGGGGATCGGCCCGGTGCCCATGATGGACGGATCGACGCCGGCGGTTGCCCAGGAGGCGATGCGGGCGAGCGGGGTCAGGCCGCGCTTGGCGGCCTCGGCCGCCGTCATCAACACGACGGCCGCAGCGCCGTCATTGATGCCCGACGCATTGCCGGCGGTGACCGTGCCCTCCTTCGAAAAGGCCGGCTTCAGCTTGGTCAGCGCGTCCAGTGTCGTGCCGTGGCGCGGATATTCGTCGTCGGAGACGATCACGTCGCCCTTGCGGGTGGAGAGGGTGAAGGGGACAATTTCGTCCTTGAACTTGCCGGCCTTCATGGCGGCTTCGGCCTTGTTCTGCGAGCCGAGCGCGAAGCGGTCCTGATCGTCGCGGCTGAGCCGCCACCTGGTGGCGACATTCTCGGCCGTGGTGCCCATGTGATAGCCGTGGAAAGCGTCGAACAGGCCGTCCTTCAGCATGGTGTCGATGAATTTCACGTCGCCCATCTTGGTGCCGCCGCGCATGTGCGAGGCGTGCTGCGAGGTGGACATGCTTTCCTGGCCGCCCGCGACAATGATCGAGGCATCGCCATTGGCGATCTGCTGCATGCCCAGCGCGACGGCGCGGAGCCCCGAGCCGCACAGCTGGTTGAGCTGCCAGGCGGTGGCTTCCTGCGGAATGCCGGCTTTCATGGCCGCCTGGCGGGCGGGATTCTGGCCCTGGCCGGCGGTCAGGATCTGGCCCATGATGACTTCGTTGACCTCCGCGCCCTCAACCTTGGCGCGCTCCAGCGCGGCCTTGATGGCGACAGCACCGAGCTCATGCGCCGGGGTCGTGGCGAAGGCGCCGTTGAATGAACCCACGGCTGTTCGAGCCGCGCTGACAACCACGATGTCCGTCGCCATGATCTAACTCCCAATTCTCTCAATTCCCGCCGCCCGGCTCCAAACAGCCACGCGATCTTCGGGCCCCGTGCGCAGCGGGGTGCATATCAGAAGCACTTTGGCAGATACGGGGTCAAGCGCCGCCAGCACACCATTGATCAGTAAATGGTCTGCCGACCATTTGCCTGGGGGGACGCCCGCTGTTCATCCTGTGGGCAGAAAAGACTTCCGTCCCCCATGCCATTATGACTATCGTGCATGGGTCCTGAGGGAGCGCGTCCGGTGCCGGGCGTGAGGTAAGTCAGGAAGAGACTGGGCGGCAGGTAAGACATGGCAACTGAAAAAGCGCCGATCACCATCAAGAAATACGCGAACAGGCGTCTCTACAACACTGGCACCAGCACGTATGTGACGCTCGAAGACCTCGCCGTGATGGTCAAGAAGGGCGAAGATTTTGTGGTTTATGACGCCAAGTCGGGCGATGACATCACCCGTCCCGTGCTTGCGCAGATCATTTTCGAGCAGGAAGGCAAGGATGGCCAGAGCCTGCTGCCGATTGCCTTCTTGCGTCAGCTGATCCGTTTCTACGGCGA
The DNA here is from genome assembly GCA_903916165.1 of uncultured Hyphomicrobiales bacterium. GTDB lineage: Bacteria > Pseudomonadota > Alphaproteobacteria > Rhizobiales > Beijerinckiaceae > Terripilifer. Next base: position 1,854 of record CAIWVR010000339.1, read on the forward strand.
CAGCATGCAGATGCTGGTGCCGAGCTATCTCGAATATTCAATCGGTAACCTCACGACGCACCAGCAGAAATTTCGCGAGCAGATCCAGTCGGCCATTGGCGGCAAGGAATTGCCGGGCGGCCAGATGTTTGGCGTGCTGGAAGAGCAGGCGCGGGCCAATATGGCGATGTTCAGCCAGGCTCTTGGCATGTTCAATCCTTTCGTCCCCAAGGGAACCGCAGGCGTTGGCGAAAAGCCAGCCGAGCCGCATGCCCAACAGGCCCCGGCTGCTGCGGGCATGCCCGACATTGATGCACTGAAGAAGCAGCTCGCAGACATGCAGGCGAAGATCGAGGGTCTCTCCCGCAAGGGGTGAGATTTACATCGTCATTGCGAGCGAAGCGAAGCGATCCATCTGACGGCAGCCACCCGAAGATGGATTGCCGCGTCGCTTCGCGCCTCGCAATTGTGCAGGTTCAGCACTTCGCTGATCGGATCCTTTCGTCCGACGCCTGCCATGTCCCTCCCCCTTGCGGGGAGGGCGACTCGCTGCGCAGCAGCGAGCGGGGTGGGGGGCGACGCATATTTCCGATGGTCCAAGACTGGTTTGCGGGCGTCTTGCAAGCGCCTCACGACCCCCACCCCTAACCCCTCCCCGCAAGGGGCAGGGGAATCGCGTGTGTCACTTGCAGACGGTTGCGATCAGCCAATGAGTGAACCTGCACAGCAATGACGAGCTGTTTGTCCTTCGCCGCGTCGCACTCATCACCCCCGTGGCGTCGGGCGCCAGTCTGGCGGCGCGAGTTCGAAGCCCGCGAAGTCGAAGGCCGGCGCCACCGTGCAGCCGACCAGCGTCCAGGCCCCCAGGCTCGTCGCGGTCTGCCAATGATGCGCGGGCACCAAGATCTGTGGCTGCTGGCCCGCGAGGATGTCGGGGCCCAGATGCGCCGCGCTGGCGTCGTGGCCGTTGGGAGATTGCGTGAGCACCAGTGGCGCGCCCGCATAATAGTGCCAGACCTCAGTGGCATCAACGCGATGCCATTCCGAAACATCTCCCGCCCCCAGCAGGAAATAGATCAGGGACGACACCGCGCGGCCGTTGGCGTCGGTGCGCGCGTCGCGAAAGGTCTCGCGATAGAAGCCGCCTTCGGGATGGGGCGTCAGCTCGAGA
>CAIWVR010000340.1 GCA_903916165.1 uncultured Hyphomicrobiales bacterium
AGCCGCGCCTTCAATGCCCAGCAGGTGAATGTCGCGGTCCTTGAGCGCCTGCACGAGATTGGCGAGCGAGGGCGCGTCACACTCGTGGCCGGTGAGGTCGAGGACGACGGGCTTGCCGCCAAAAAAGCCCGGCGAGCGTTCAAGCCAGGCGTCGACATTCTGAAGCCAGGCGTCGAGCGGCGTTTCCGGGCACAAGGCGAGGGCCTGGAAAGTGCGACCGCGAAAACGGATGGCGTGTGTCGGGCGGGTCTGAATCACGGTTGCAACGCCTTTGAGGATGTGTCCCAATCTGGGCGCTGTATGGTTAATGAATGCTTAAATCTAAATTTTTTAGAAATGTTTTATATAATTTTAGAAATACTTTGTCGTATTTCATATACATATGGAGTGATGGAGGCTCGTCCCTGGACGGCGGTTTCAGGCTTGGGTTTTTTCCTTGCCGGAGGATGTGGGGCCGTTACCATATTGCTCTGCTGTGTGGAGAGAGTGATGCATAAGGTCCTGATTCCGCAAAAAATCGTCGATCGGGTCATTGCACGCCGCGGGCGCGAGCATGTGTTTGCCGACTTCGATCCGGTGCGGACGGCGCTGGTCGTCGTTGACATGCAAAATGCCTTCATGATGGAAGGGGTCGCCCATTCGCCCTGCCAGGACGCGATCGAGATCGTGCCGAACATCAACCGTTTGGCTGGCGCGATTCGCGCGGCGGGCGGGGCGGTCGTGTGGATCCAGACGGCCTTTCTCGAGGCATCACTCACCGACTGGTCGGTCATGCACAACATGTCCAGGCCCGAGCGCACCAGAAAGCGCAGCGAGGCACTGACGCCGGGCTCCATCGGCTATGCGCTCTGGGACAGGCTCGATGCCCGGCCTGAGGATCTCTACGTTGAGAAACTGCGTTTCAGCGCCTTCATCCAGGGTTCGTCGGATCTCGAACAGATTTTGCGCGACCGCGGCATCGACACGATCATCATTACGGGCACCGTGACGAGTGTCTGCTGCGAATCGACCGCACGCGATGCCATGATGCGCAATTTCAAGACGGTCATGGTGACCGACGGGAATGCGGCGGCAACTGACGATGAGCATAATGCCGCGCTGATCGCCTTCTATCTCACCTTCGGCGACATCATGCCGACAGACATGCTGGTCGCGCGATGCGAGGCCGCCATGGCCTAGGTCGCCGGGGTTTTTGCACCACAGACAAACTGGCAAAGATCAGGCCGACATAAAGGGCGAGATGGACCGGACTGTCACCGGGCAGACCCTGCGCAAATCTGGCCGTGTCTTTTGGCACGGTTTTTTCTTGTGTGCCCACGAATCCGCAATTTCTCGCCTGTTGTGAAAACAGGCGGCATACAGGACCGGCGCGGATGCGCGTGAAACCCGTCAGCCTGATCCGCGGGCCATCATGGCGTCCTGATGACGTCCGCGCCAGAGGCGCGGCACCCCTTCAAGGGTCGGCCGGCATCTGGCTGCTCACGCCTCAAGCCGTCTGATGGCGCGCCAGAACGCTATTTTCCCAGCTCCTCCAGGATGCGCTTCAGGCGCTGTGGCGTCACCGGCAATTGCCGAATGGCTCCGGGCACGCCCAAAGCATCGTCCAGCGCCGAGGCGATGGCCGCCCCAACCGCCGCGATGCCGCTCTCGCCCGCGCCCTTGATGCCCAGCGGATTGCGGGTCGATGGCGCATCTTCCGCCAGGATGACCTCGACGTCGGGCGTCTCACTGAGCGTCGGCATGAGATAGTCGGCAAAGGTCACGGCCAGCGGTTCGCCTTCTGCACTGTAGGTGAATTCCTCGTAGAGCGCGCCGCCAAGCCCTTGCACGAAGCCGCCCAGAATCTGCCCGCGCACCAGCATCGGATTGATTGCGCGGCCGATGTCATAGGCGATGACATAGCGCTCGATCTTCACCGCACCGGTCTCGCGGTCGATGGCGACGACGGCGATCTGGTTGCCATAAGGGTAGGTCTGGTGCTCGCTGTCGAACCAGCCGTCGCAGGCGAGGCCGGGGTCGCGCCCGCGTCGCGTGGGGGACGCCGGGCGCAAATGGCCGGCGATCTGCCCGAGCGAGATCGAGGCTCCGCCGGGCGCGTCGCGCCGCGCGATCTGGCCATCGGCAATGTCGAGCGCGTCGGGCTCGCATTGCATGAGTTCGGCGGCGACGGCGAGCGCCTTGGCGCGCACGTTGAGTGCTGCCGCGCGCACGGCGTTGGCGGTCATGACGGTGGCGCGCGAGGCATGGGCGCCGATGCCGAAGTCGATCCGGTCGGTGCGCCCGTGGATGACGCGAATGGTGCGATAGGGCGCGCCCAGCGTTTCCGCGCA
>CAIWVR010000341.1 GCA_903916165.1 uncultured Hyphomicrobiales bacterium
TTGACCGTGAGTCCGACGATCGGCCCCATCTGCGGGCGCCAGATGTCGGACCGGTTGAGATCCGGCGCGTGCAGTCCCGAGATGGACCCGTCGAGATAGAGCGCGTCTGCGCAGCCGAGCCGGTCGCGGAAAAACAGCGCGAAGGCGCGGAATTCGACCGGCGCGTCGGATATGACAAAGCGCAGCTTGCCATCCTTGCAGACGCCGACGCCATTGCGGATCTTCGCCGATTCCGAGCGACCCAGAAAGCGTGGATGCAGCGCGCCATTGATGACCAGCATCGGTCCCGACTGCGTCGCGAAGACCGGCTTTGCTTTCAGGGCGGCAAAGCGCGCCGTCTCCGTGACATGGGCACCCCGGCCGTCGATCCAGAACACGCCGTTGGGACGCATGTGGAAATTGCCCGGGCCGCCTCGCCGGTTGAGCGCCGCCGCCTCGCGCCCATTCTCGACATAGAGACCCACCGGCCTGCGGTCGGGATGATACATGCCGGCGTTCATTGCAAAGACGAGCCTTTCGCCGCGCTTGTCGAGCACACGCTCCAGCGCGGAAAAGCTGCCGATGATGTCGCCTGCCTCATCACGCAGGAAGAGGCGCAGGCCCTTGGCGTCGCGCGCGGCTTCGCAGACGGAATAGGGTGTGTTGTCATAAGTGGATGTCTCGCAGGCGAATCCCGCGCTCGTCGACGCCAGAAACATCAGCCCCGTCATTGCGAGCGCAGCGAAGCAATCCAGCGCACGCAAGCTTGCCCGCGTGCCGTCCGTTGCGATGGGGCAAGACCTCATGGGCGGCCTCTGGATTGCGTCGCTGCGCTCGCAATGACGGGCCAATGTTGCTGGCGATAAGGACCGTTGCCGATGGTCACCTCACCGCCCGCCAATTCCCATCAGCACCATCACATGCGCCGCCGCCGAGCGCGCCAGCGCTTCGAGGTCATAGCCGCCCTCGAGCACCGACACGATGCGCCCGCCGCAACGCTTGTCGGCTATGTCCATCAGTCTTCCCGTCGCCCAGCCGAAATCCGCCTCGACCAGATTGAGGTTCGCCAAAGGATCGCGCGCATGGGCATCGAACCCGGCGGAGATGAGAATGAGATCGGGCGAGAACGCGTCGATGGCCGGCAGGATGCGTGCGCTCATGGCCTCGCGAAAAGCCTTGCCATCATCGCCGGCGCTGAGTGGCGCATTGACAATATTGCCATAGGCTCCGGTTTCGCTGGCGGCACCGCTGCCGGGGTACAGCGGCATTTCGTGCGTCGAGGTGTAGAGCACGGTCTTGTCGGACCAGAAGATCTGTTGCGTACCATTGCCGTGATGCACGTCGAAATCCATGATCGCCACGCGCTCTGCGCCGTGGACGTCCTTCGCGTGCCGGGCGGCGATGGCGACATTGTTGAAAAAGCAAAAGCCCATGGTCGTCGCGGTTTCCGCATGATGACCCGGCGGGCGCGTCACGACGAAGGCAGTGTCGACCCTGCGCTGCATCACTTCGTCAACGGCCAGACAGGCCCCGCCGACCGAGCGCAGCGCCGCCTCGAATGTGCCCGGCGACATCGACGTGTCGCCGTCGAGACGGGTCAGGCCCTGAGGCGGTGAAGCCTCGCACAGGGCGTCGTAATAGGTCTGCGGATGCACGCGCGTGATCGCTTCGCGAAGCCCCAGCGGCGCCTGTTCACGCAGCAAATCCTGGAATTTTTCGTGCTCCAGAATGCGCTCGATGACCCGCGTGCGGTCGGGACGCTCCGGATGTCCTGGCCCCATGTCGTGGAGCAGGCAGTCGCGATGGCTGAGAATGAGCGTGCTCACGGGCGTTGGTCCTTGGTCCCGGGTTGGTGCGAGATATGTTTCTCAGAGGTCTGAGACATCTGATGTCGCCTTACGCTGTGTCAGTCCTGCGTCACTCAATGAATATTTCACCTCATGGGCCAGAATCAGCACAAGTTCTGCTAAAGAAGATGGGTCCTGAAATTCCAAGATGTCGAGATCCCCATTGACCCTTTCCCTCCGCATGGCCGCCATGGCTTTTCTTTCGGTCACTCTTGCAGGCTGCAATTTCAAGGGCGTGCCCGAGCCGGCCCTGTCCGACCGTGACCGCGATTTCATCGCCCGCGTTCCGCAAAAGGAGATGGACCTCCCCTACGAACGCTATGAGATTGATGATCCGACTGGCGAGAAGCCGGGGACCATCGTTGTCAATACGAAGATGAAGTTTCTCTACTTCGTCCTGCCGGGCAAGCGCGCCGTGCGCTATGGCGTGGCAACCGGAGCCGAAGCCTATGGCTGGACCGGCAGGGCGACAATCGCCCGCAAGGCCGAATGGCCGCACTGGACGCCGCCCGCTGAAATGGTGGCGCGCTGGCCGCATCTGAAGCCCACGCTGGCTGCCGGTGGCCTGGCAGGCGGCCCGAACAATCCGCTCGGCGCGCGCGCGCTCTATCTCTACGATGGGAACCGCGACACTCTGTACCGTATCCACGGCACCAATGAGCCTGAGACGATCGGCCATGATGCCTCGTCGGGCTGCATTCGTATGCGCAATATTGATATCATCGATCTGTTCGCCCGCGTCCCGACCGGCACGCAGGTCATCGTCCAGTAATCAGGCTGCGCGCGTTTGCAGGCCCTGAATTTTCTCGTGCAGCGTAATCAGCGCTGCACGGGCCACCGCCGACGTGCCGGGTGATTCGGGCGCGTCCTCAAGTTCCAGGGCCGCAGCCACCGCAGAGACGCCGATCTCACGATACAGGCGTGCCAGCAGGGCGCGGGCGTCTTCTGTTGCAGGCTGGAAGATCGGATAGTCGAATTCGTTCATCTGGGTTACTCGCTCTCTGGCGAATCAAGAATTGCCCGTCTTTGGTTAAGGTAGACTTAACCGCAGTCAGTGGCTGTATTTTTTCTGGTGACTCATAACTTTTATAATAACCTTACTGGGGTGGTCGGGTTTGAAACCGCGCTTTGGCCATTCCATCATGGAGCGCGGTTCACAAGGTTTCGGGTCCCCGCAAAATACGTTTGCCGGGCCGGTGCGATAGGTTTCGTTCAAATGCCCTTCGACGCCATTCTCTTTGACAAGGATGGAACGCTCGTCGATTTCGACCGGACTTGGGGTCCCGCCGCCTGCGACGTCATGAAGACGCTCGCCGCCGGCCATGAGGGTGCCTTCCTCCGTCTCGCCGAGATCAGCCGTTTCAATCCGCGCGACACCCTTTTCGCCCCCGATTCGCCCTTCCTCACCGGCGATCTGGACGTCTATGCTCCCCTCTGGGCGCAGGCGCTTGGACGGCGCGACCTGCCGCGCTTGCGCGACGAGATCGCAAGCCTGTTCCGCATCGCCGCGCTGTCCAGTCTGACGCCGATCGGCGACCCGGCCGCTCTGACACGCTGGCTCGGGGCTGAGGGCTACCGGCTGGGCATTGTGTCCAATGATTATGAAGCATCGATCCGCCTGCAGGCGGGGAAGCTCCAGATTCTCGACGATCTCGATTTCATCGCCGGTCGCGATTCGGGCTTCGGTGCCAAGCCGGACCCCGGCATGATTGTCGCCTTTGCTGACACCTTTGGCGTTGCGCCCCGGCGAATCGCGGTGGTCGGCGACACGCTGGCCGATGTGCGCGCCGCCCATGCCGCCGGGGCGGTGGCCATTGGCGTCCTGACCGGGCCCGCCCATCGCGAGGATATGCTTGGCGCTGACTATATGATTGGGTCGATTGCGGACCTGCCGGCTCTGCTGGCAAGCCTGACGGGCGGAACGCGTCGGCCTTCAGCGCGCAACTGAGCGGCGCACGCGGCGGGCACCGCCGGTCTGCTCGCGCACAAGATCGCGTGTCGTCACCAGAAGCTTGTCGAGCGCGGCGAGCTCGTGGGCGGGCAGGCGGCCCAGCGTCTGCGCGACGAACGCGCGCTGCACACCTATGCCCTTGTCCGCGAGTTGGCGGCCGGTCGCGGTGAGAAAGATCGCATGTGAGCGCTTGTCGCCGACGATCGAGCGACGCTCGACGAGGTTGGCCGCCTCAAGGCGGTCAATGAGTCCGGAAATATTGCCCTTGGTGACGTAGAGCCGCTCGGCCAGTTCCTGCTGGCTGACGCCCTCGCGTTCGGTCAGGGTGGTGAGCACGTCGCATTGCGGGACCGACAGTCCCAGTTCGCGCACGCGTTCGGTGATGGCAAGATTGATTCGTGTCTGGAGCCGGAGCCACCGAAACCACACACGCGCCGCATCGGCTTCTTCATTCATCTTGACCCTCGCCTTGTCGCTTCAAAGTTAAAGGGCGCGGCAGGCATGGGCAAGTTGACGGGCAAGGCTCGCGCTGGCGCTGCGTTGACGGGTGCATTAACCTTGCGCCCATGCGCCATTTCATAACTGAAGAACCTGATTCCCATGCTGCTCTCTGGTGCCGTCGCCTGGCGCTGTTTGCCATGGCCGTGGCCGGGATCGGCATAGGCCTGGTCAAGCTCAATCTGATCGATTCGCTGTCGGGGCTGGCCGTGGTCTCGGCGGCGCTGTTCGTGGCCTGCATCGCGGGCCTGTTTGGCCTTGCTGCCTTCGTCGTGATCTGGCGCACCGGACGGCGCGGGATTGGCGTTGCGCTCGGTGGCCTCGTGCTCGCGGGTGCCTTGCTGGCTTTCCCGGCCTTTCTCGCATTTCAGGCGATCCGCCTGCCAATACAGAATGACGCCTCGACAGATCTCGCCGATCCGCCGGCTTTTTCTCGGTCGTCGGTCGCCCTGGCCGCGCGCGGGGGCCATGCCAATGGTGAGTTGCCGCAGGTCTGGCGCGAGGCGCAGCGCAAGATTTGGCCGGATTTGCAGCCGATCATGCTCGACCTCGACATAGCGGAGGCCTGGCCGCTTGTGCAGGCGGCCGTGACGAATCTGCGCTGGCGTGTCGTGGAGCGCCAGGCACCGGGCGGGCGGCAGGGCAATGCGCGGCTGGAGGCGATCGACGTCTCGTTCCTGCTTGGCTTGCCGGACGACATCACCATCCGCCTGCGGCCCGCCGCCGGCCAGACCCGCGTCGACATCCGGTCTGCCTCGCGCTATGGACGGCATGATTTCGGCGTGAACCCGAAGCGGATCGAGAAATTCGCGACAGAGCTGCAGGCGCAACTGGACGCGCGGTAGCCCCGTCATGGCGAGCGGAGCGAAATTGCGGTTCATGTTTGATATCGCCAAGCAACCTTCGCCTCGTCATTGCGAGGAGCGCAGCGACGAAGCAATCCATCTTGCGGCTGCCACCTGAAGATGGATTGCCGCGTCGCCTTCGGCTCCTCGCAATGACGAAGGATGTTTATTGACTGGCAAAGTTGCGACATCCAGCGCCGCACGCGCGGCTTCTGGCTTGCTTCGGCTCGCGCTCGCCATGACGTGGCCCTATTTCAGCATGTAAGCCGCATCCATCGTCGCGGCACCCGCATCCGACGCCACCATCCCGCGTCCGACCATATCTTCCAGATGCGCGAGCACGGAGAGCGAGGCGCCCTTGTGCAGGCGCGGGTCGAGGCTGGTGTAGATGGCGGTCACAATGTCTTCGATCGTGCGGTCGCCGGCGCCGAGCCGCGCCAGAATCGTGTTTTCGCGCAGCTGGCGGTGGGAAATATAGCCGCGTACCAGCCGTTGCGGATTCTCCACGATGTCGCCGTGCCCCGGCCAATAGACGCTGTCATTGCGCGCCAGCAGCTTTTCGAGCGAGGACAGGTAATCGCGCATATTGCCATCGGGCGGCGCGACGACGCTCGTCGACCAGCCCATCACATGGTCGCCCGAGAACAGGGCATTTTCTTCCAGCAGTGCGAAGGCGAGATGGTTGGAGGCATGGCCCGGCGTCGCAATGGCCTGCAGGCAAAAGCCGTCGCCGGAATAAATCTCGCCATCGCCGAGCACGCGGTCGGGCGCGTGGTCGAGATCGTGGCTTGTATCGGCGCGACCCGAGGAATCGTTTTCGATCGGCATGTGCGGTGCACAGCCGATGATCTTTGCACCGGTCGCCTGCTGCAGCAGCCGCGCGCCGGGCGAATGGTCGCGATGCGTATGGGTGATGACAATCGCGTCGATGGGCGCGCCCGCCGCCGCCGCGACCAGCGCCGCGACATGGGCTTCATCCGCGGGGCCGGGGTCGAGGATCGCCAGCGCGCCGTTACCCACCAGATAGGAGCAGGTGCCCGTGAAGGTGAACGGCCCGGCATTGGGCGCGATGAGGCGACGGACGCGGCGCGACAGGCGCGTGAGGCTGCCGGAGGGTTTGGGCGTGATCATGCGCGCAGTCTAGCGGCTGCGCCGCTCAA
>CAIWVR010000342.1 GCA_903916165.1 uncultured Hyphomicrobiales bacterium
AGGGCGCAGCGACGCAATCCAGAGGCCGCACATGGGCCTTTCAGGCCGTCGCTGTCGCACGTTTTCCTGCTTTCACCCCACCATGCGTGACTGGATTGCGTCGCTCCGCTCGCAATGACGAAGGTCATGGGTGAGGCCTCTGTCAGCCAACAGCTCGTCATTGCGAGGAGCCGAAGGCGACGCGGCAATCCATGGCTGCCGTCAAGACGGATTGCCGCGGAGCTCACGCGCCTCGCAATGACAAAATGAAGGGCGCAGCGACGCAATCCAGAGGCCGCACATGAGCCTTTCAGGCCGTCGCTGTCGCACGTTTTGCTGCTTTCACCCCACCATGCGTGTCTGGATTGCTTCGCTCCGCTCGCGACACGAGGGGCATGGGCCACTAGCCGAACACAAAAAGCCCCTTTACACTCTCCCCATATATCGCGACCGGCGCAAAGACCGGGGCGACACAGGGAGGACAATATGGGCTTTTCAAGCTGGCGCGGCACGCTGGGCATGGTGCATCCGACATTGCGCCCGGGCTCGACGGAGGAATTCATCCGGCTCGCGCCCGAAGGCATCGGCGTCCTTCCGATGTTCCTCAACATCAGCCGCGGCACCCGCGACGAATTTGAAAAAGTCTTCGCGGCCTATGAGGGCCAGATCAAGGTCTGTGCCGAGGCCGGCTGCGATCTCATCCATCCGTCGGGCGCGCCGCCCTTCATGGTGCAGGGACTGAAGCGCGAGGCCGAGATCGTAAAGGGCTGGGAAGAAAAGTTCGGCGTGCCGATCTTCACCTCCGGCCAGAACCACATCACCGCCATGCGGGCACTGGGCGCCAAGACCATCGTCGGCGCGACCTATTTTCCCGGCGACATCAACGCAACCTTCGCGCGCTATTTCCAGGACGCGGGCTTTGACGTGCGCTGCATGGAAGGCATCGACGTGCCCTTCGACCGCGCACAGGAATTGTCAGGCGAACAGGTCTATGGCCACATTAAAAAGGCCTTCCTGCGCTCGGGCGGCGGTGACGTGATCTACATGCTGGGCTCGGGCTGGCGTGTGCTCAACATCATCCACATGCTCGAACAGGATCTTGGCGTTCCGGTCATCCATCCGGTGCCCGCACGTGTCTGGGAGGTCCAGCGGCGCCTGCACATCAACGAGCCCAAGAAGGGCTATGGCGTGCTGCTCGAAACCATGCCGCAGCTTCCCAAGTGAGGCGCCAGAGAGGAGAAAAGACCATGCAACGCAGGCAGATTTTGCAATCCCTTGGTGCCCTCGGTGCGGTGGCCCTGGCGCCGCCCGCTTTCGCGCAGGACAGTGTCGAGAGTTTCTACCGCGGCCGCAACATCATGCTGACCGTGCCGACGTCGCCGGGCGGCATCAATGATATTTCCGGCCGCCTCGTCGGGCGCCATCTCGGGCGGTTCATACCCGGCACTCCGAATATCGTCGTGCAGAATGTGCCCGGGGGCGGCGGACTTGTGGCCGCCAACAAGCTCTACAACACGTCGGAACGCGACGGCACGGTGCTCTCGATCATCCAGCGCGGCACGATGCAGCTGCAGATCCAGGGCAACCACAATGCCAAGTTCGATCCGAAGGCGTTCACCTGGCTCGGCTCCCTGTCGTCCTTTGCCGACGATGGCTATCTGCTGCTCGTCAACGACGGGCACCCGGCCAAATCGGCTGCGGATCTGCGCAAGGCGGGTCAGGCGGTGAAGCTCGGCGGCGACCAGCCGGGCTCGACCAACCTCACTTTCGCACTTCTCGCGAAGACGGTGCTGGGGCTCAACATCGACGTGGTGCGGGGCTATCCCGGTGCCGCACCCATGTTCCTCGCCATGGAGCGCGGCGAGCTTGACGGCCAGGTGATCGGCTATAATTCGGTGCGCGCCGGCCAACCGTTCATCTGGCAGAACAAGAAAGTGCGCCCGCTCGTGCAATTCGGACGCCTGACGCGCCTGGCCGCCTTGCCCGATGTGCCGACGGGACGCGAACTGGCGGCCGATGACCGCATGCGCGCGCTGGTCGAATTCGCGGAGCTGCCGTTCTTCATGGCGCTGCCCTTCGTCGCGCCGCCCGGCCTGCCGGCCGACCGCGCGGCGGCCTTGCAGAAGGCTTTCATGGACATGGTGCGCGACAAGGACTTCATCTCGGACGCCGAGAAGGTGAACATCGAACTGTCGCCCATCGACGGGGCCGCTGTGCGCGACCTCGTGGTGCGTTCGGCCGCGACCCCCAAGGATGTCATCGCGCTCTACAATGAAATGGTGCCCGTCGGGCATTGATGAGGTTGGGCGCATCCCGCGCCGTCATTGCGAGCGTGAGCCGAAGCAATCCAGAGGCCGCACGTGAGGCCTCTGGATCTCGCTGTCGCAGCCGATGCTGTTTTCACCCGATGAC
>CAIWVR010000343.1 GCA_903916165.1 uncultured Hyphomicrobiales bacterium
ATGTCGCCTCGAGCACGCGGCTCTCGGCCGATCTCTTCAACGCCGCGCGCGTGTGCCTGTCTGGCATCCGTGGCGGCCTGTCGGTTGCAACCATTCTCGCATCCGCCGGTTTTGGTGCCGTCTGCGGCTCCTCGGTCGCCACCGCCGCGACGATGACGCGCATCGCCTTGCCGGAAATGCGTAAGGCCGGCTATGACGACGGCCTCGCCACGGGCTCGGTCGCGGCCGGCGGCAGCCTTGGCATTCTCATTCCGCCCTCGATCATCCTCGTGATCTATGCGGCGATCGCGGAGCAGAGCGTGCCGAAGCTTTTCGCGGCCGCCCTCATCCCGGGCCTTATCCTCACCGCCATCTATATCGCCGTGGCGCTCGTGGTCGCGCAGTTGCGGCCGCACTATGCGCCGACCGTCTCGAACGTCACCTGGCGCGAGCGCTTCGACGCCATGCGCCAGCCCTGGCAATTCCTGCTGCTCTTCATCGCGACCATCGGCGGCATTTACGGCGGCGTCTTCAGCCCAACCGAGGCCGCCGCCATCGGCGCCTTCGGTGCCATCATGCTGGGTCTCTTGGGCCGTCGCCTGAACTGGACACAGCTGACCAAGGCCGTCGAGGGCACGGTGATCACCAGCGCGCTCCTGTTCATCATCATCATCGGCGCAACGCTCTTTGCCTATTTCATTGTGCAGACGCAATTGCCAGTGCTGCTGGCGACCTTCGCCGATTCCATGCACCTCAACGGCCTTGCCGTGATGCTGATTATCATCGCCGCCTATGTGGTGATCGGCTGCTTCCTGGAGGGGATCGGCATGGTCCTGATCACCGTACCGGTGTTCCTGCCGCTGGTGATGAAATTCGGCTACGATCCGATCTGGTTCTCGATCATCGTCGTAATTGTGGTCGAACTCGGCCTCATCCATCCCCCCGTCGGCATGAACCTGTTCGTCATCCAGGCGCAGGTGCCAGACGTCAAGCTGACCGCCATCTATCGCGGCATCATTCCTTTCCTGATCGCCCCCTTCCTGCTCATCGCGCTGCTGCTCGCCTTCCCCGAGATCGCCTTGTGGCTGCCCAAAAAACTTTACGGATAAAATGCACATCAAACTCGCGATCATCGAAGAACCCGACGAGCATCTGGCCGACCGGCTGCGCGCCGAAATCCCCGGGCTGATCGTGCATGCTGGCAAGACGGAGGCCGAGATCCTGCCCCATTGCGTGGACGCCAATGTGCTCATGGGCCTCGCGCAATCGATCACGCCCGCCATGGTCAGCGCCGCCAGGGGGCTGCAATGGGTGCAGGCGCTGACCACCGGCGTCGATCCTCTGAAGGCAATGGCCGAACTCGACCCCAGAATCCCGATCACGTCGGGGCGCGGCATCCACGGTCCGCAAATGTCGGAACTCGCCTTCCTCTACATGCTCAATTTTGCGCGCGACATCCGCACGATCCTGAACGATCAGGACACGAAGACCTGGGAGCGGCGCCCGCAGAAACTGCTGTGGAACAAGACCGTCGTGATCGTTGGCGTCGGCGTCATCTCGGAAGATCTCGGCCGCTGCTGCAAGGCCTTCGGCATGAATGTGGTGGGCGTGTCGTCCCGCGCCTCGGCGCCGAATTTCGACCGCATGTTTGCGCGTGCGCAGTTGAAACAGGCCGCCGCGCTTGCCGATTATCTGATCGCGATCATGCCGCTGACACCCGAGACCCGGGGCATGATCGATGGCGCAGTGCTCGACGCCATGCCCGCGCATGGCGTGTTTATCAACATCGCCCGCGGTCCTGTGGTGCATGAGGAAGAGCTGATCGACCGCCTGCAGCGCAGGGTGATCGCCGGCGCCGCGCTCGACACCTTCATCGACGAGCCGCTGTCGGCCGACAGTCCGCTGTGGTCGATGGACAATGTCATCATCACGCCGCACATCGGCGGCAAGAGCGAAAGCTATGTCGACCAGATCCTGCCGCTGCTCGCGCACAATATCCGCGCGTTCCAGGACGGCCGGACGGATGATTTCCGCAACCTGGTCGCCAGGTGAGCCGCATGTCAGATCAGCCGCGCATCGCGACGCTTATGTCGGACACCGGACTGCCACGCCACGGACAAGACAATCTGCGACTTGTGAGGACCAACAGATGATCAGGAAGATCGCGCTCGAAGAGCATTTCATGGCCCCCGATTTCATCGACTATTGGTCGACGACCTTTGGCAATATCTCGCCCGAACTCTCGGACAAGGCGCTTGGTGCCCTCTCCGATTTCGGCGGCCGACGTCTCGATGACATGGACAGGAATGGCATTGAGTTCGCAGTCCTTGGCCTCGCCGGTCCCGGCGTGCAGGCCGAGACAGACACGACGCTGGCCACCCGCCGCGCGCGCGAG
>CAIWVR010000344.1 GCA_903916165.1 uncultured Hyphomicrobiales bacterium
CAGCAGCGGTTCGTCGCCGACATCGGCGGCTTCATGCAGGGAGGGATCGACCTGCAGCGGTTCGGGTCCGGAGAGCGTGCCGCCATAGCCGCGCGACAGAAAGGCCGGCACCTCACCCATGTCGCGCAACATCTGCGCGAGAGCGAGGGCAGCGGGCGTCTTGCCTGTCCCGCCCAATGTGAAATTGCCGATGCACAGGATCGGCGCGGTACCTTGCACGCCCGGGCGAGCCATCCGCCGTGCCGCAATGGCCCCATAGATCAGCGCAAGCGGTTGCAGCAGCAGGGCCTGTGCGCCGACACGCCCCCGCTGCCAGAAGGCGGGGGCGCGCATCAGCGATGCTCCAGCCGCAGGTGCATGAACCATGGCTCCAGTGCCGACAGCGTGTTGTTCGTGGCACCGCCGAGATCGTCAACCGCTTCGGCGGCGGCGCGTGCGGCCTTGCGCAGCAGGGCCGTGTCGGAGAGCAGCAGGGCCAGGGTGCGGGCCAAAGTATCGGCATCGCCGACCTCAATGGCACCGCGCGCCTGGTCGAGCGTGCGATAGACATCGACGAAATTGGCGACGTGCGGCCCGTGCAGGATCGCCGCGCCCAGCTTTGCCGGCTCGATCGGATTCTGTCCGCCCTGCGCGACCATTGACTTGCCCAGATAGACGATGCTGGCCACGCGGTAGAACAATCCCAGTTCCCCCATCGTGTCCGCAATATAGACGCCGGTGAAGGAGCCCGGCTGTTCGCCGCGCGACCGCAGGCCCGTCGCGAGCGCATTCGCCTCCGCCAAGGCCGCAATGTCGGCACCCCGGGGCGCATGGCGCGGCACGATAATGGTCAGCAAGGTGGAAAAGCGCTTCAGCAGATGCCGGTGCACCGCGAGTATGATTTCCTCTTCGCCGGCATGGGTCGAAGCGGCGACCCAGACCGGTCGCGGCCCGATCATGGCGACGAGATCAGCGAGCTTGGCCGCATTGACCGGCGGGGCCGGGACATCGAATTTCAGATTGCCGGCCACCTGCACGCGCGGGGCACCCAGCATCATCAGGCGGGCCGCATCGTCGCGCGATTGCGCGAGGCAGAGATCGAAGCCGCGCAGCAGCGGGGAGATAAAGCCGGGAAAGCGTTGCCAGCGCAGGAATGATCGCTCCGACAGGCGTGCGTTGACCAGCATGAGGGGCAGATTGCGGCGCTTCACTTCCATGATGAGGTTCGGCCACAGCTCCGATTCCGCAAGCATGACGAGATCGGGCCGCCAATGGTTGAGAAAGCGGCGCATGTAACGGGCCGCGTCGAGCGGCACATATTGGTGGATCGCGCCCCTTGGCAGGCGCCCGGCAAGCACTTGCGCAGAGCTCACAGTGCCGGTGGTGAGGAGCACGGTAAAGCCGCGCCCACGCAGTTTTTCGACGAGCGGCAGGAGCGCCAGCCCTTCGCCGACGCTGGCACCATGCAACCAGACCAGCGGTCCGTCCGGACGCTGTGCGCCGGGCACGCCGAGGCGTTCGCGCAGGCGGCGCGGGTCTTCCTTGCCCCGCCTTTTGCGCCAGTTCAGAAATGCCAGCCCCAGCGGCGAGAACAAGGTCGTCGCGCTGCAATAGACCCGCAGGAGGGAGTTCTTCCTGATCGTCATGACACCCTGCCAGTGCAGCTTGGCCGCGTGCTGGCGATGCTCATCGGCTGATCAAGGGGATGCGTCACGCCGCGCTCAGGTCGGATCGAGGAAGCGATGCAGGTGCACCACGAAATAGCGCATCTGCGCATTGTCCACGGTCGCTTGCGCTTTGGATTTCCAGGCCGCATGCGCCGTGGCGTAATTCGGGAAAATGCCGACAATGTCGATTCTGGACGGATCCTTGAAGACGACACCGTCCAGGCTCTCAAGTTCGCCGCCAAAGACAATATGCAGAAGTTGTTTCGATTCGTGTGAAGTGTCGGTCATCGTCAATTCCAGTGAGGGTGTCGGAGCTTTCTGGAGAGCCCATGAATTATTTACGGCGGATCTGCCTCATGTCATCCTGCGCAGGCGGGCGGTGATGTCCTCACGGAATCGCTCCGGTGCCGCGGCGAGAATGCCGTGCTTTGATGACGCTTGATTGTAGACGGGTCGGCGACCGTGCTCATTGATGAGGAAGCCTCCCGCTTCATGCACGATCAGGTCGGCCGCCGCTATATCCCAATCATGGGCATTGGTCGAGGCAAGGCCGATTTCGATGTCGCCGCGCGCGACCATTGCAATCCGGTAGGCGAGCGAGGGCACCTTCCGCTGCGGCTCTATATCGACGCCCGTCGCGGCGAAGCGTTCAATCAAGGGAACCGTGCCCGCCACGCGTGCCCCCGCCAGTGAACATGCGTCAGAGACGCGGACGCATGTGCCGCCTTCCAGCCAAGCACCGGCACCCTCAAGGGCGCTGAAGGTGAGGCCGAGTGCGGGAAGATGCAGGACCCCGAGCCTTGGCAGTCCATCGATCACCAGAGCGATAGAAATGGCCCAGCGCGGATCACCGGCCACAAAGCCGCGCGTGCCGTCGATAGGATCGACGATGAAGACGCGCGACTTGCCGAGGCGCTCGGGCGTGTCGGCAGTCTCTTCTGACAGCCAGCCGGCGTCAGGATCGAGGGCGCGCAAGTCTGCCAGCAGCATGCGGTCGACGGCGTGATCGGCTTCCGTCACCGGGGAGCCGCCAGGCTTTGACTGGACGTCCGCACTGGTCTGCGCGCCATGGTTGAAAAAACCCATGGCTGTCTCGCCTGCGCGGCGTGCGGCCGCCACAATCGTGGGCAGCAGGTCGACCGGATCAGGAGGAAGGCTCACGTCGTAAAGCCTTTGCGAGAGATCAATGAGGCAGAGACACAAGGTTTAAAGGCGGGACTTGCGAGGCGCAAGCACAAGGGCAGTCAGCGTGAGTCAGGTTGCGGCTGACGAGATGATCAATGTATCTTTTGAATCAATCATCTTGAAAAAAGATGCCTTTGCAACTTAAAGTGGATAAGCTGATTCGACTTCCCGTTTTTTCGGTTTTATGCGTAATTCATTCACTCATTCATTCATCCTGCCTTGGACGGATCCTGTCCCGCCAGAAAAAGGATGACGGCCGGAGACCGACACTGTGACTTCAGCAAACTTCCCGCGCGTGCTCGGTGCCATTCTCGCAACGTTCCTCTCTGGCGTTGGTGTTCACGCCGCAGACCTTGGGGCCCGCGGCCCTGCGGCTGCGCCCTCTCCCGATGCCGCGACAGGCGAATTTCCGGGCGGGGATATCTTCGGCTTCACCAGCGGCACGGATGTCGGCAAGGTGGGAGACCGTGGCCTCGCGCTGGAGAGCAGCGGGGCCTATGGCATCAGGGCGGGACGCTATCACGGGCTGTCACAAAAACTTGAACTCTCGGGCACCTTTGTCGAGAACTGGTCCTTTGCCGGGTCACTTTTTGGTGTCTGGACGAGCCTGCGCAACAATCCGGATTTCAATCGCACGGCCTATGGCTTTGACGGCGTGTCCTTAGAGGTGCGTCATCGCCTGATCGAGCGCAGCGCGACAAATCCCTTCGCCCTGACGCTCGCCATCGAGCCGCGCTGGTCACGCCTCGACGGGATCAGCGGCCAGCGTGCGACAGGCTATGGTGCGGAAGTGAAACTGCAGATTGACGCGCCAGTGGCGGATCGTCTGTTCTGGGCCGCCAATGCCAATTTCGCCTCAAGCCGCACGCGCGACCCGCTCGACCTGACCTGGTCGAATGCATCCGCCACGGCGCTGTCCACCGCCCTGACCTACGAGGCGATCAAGGAGACGCTGTTTGTTGGCGCGGAAGCGCGCTGGCAGCAGGCGTGGAGCAAGGGCTTTTTCGGCAAGCTGGACGGGCAGGCGTTCTATTTCGGCCCGACCATTGCCTGGGCCGCGAAGGAAAATGTCACGATCAATGCGGTGTTCCTGCCGCAGATTGCTGGCAAGGCGCGGGGCGTGTCGGGTCCGTTAGACCTCGACAATTTTAACCGCGCCAATTACCGCCTGAAAATAGCGGTCAGTTTCTAGCGACTGACACGCACATGCGCGGCGGGATTGAAAACGTCGCGCGATCCCGCATAGACCGGAACAGGCAAGGCACCGCCGAGATCGATGCGCAGACGGCCGTCGATCTTCACGCAGGAGTCTGATCCCACCACGGGAACGAAGCCCTCGCCATATTGGGCACAGCGCGCGATGGCTGCCGCTGTCTGCAGCTTGCTCGTGCGCGAGACCTGCTTGCGCGAGTCGGGCAATTCCGTGGCACCGGCGCTGCCCAGATCGACAAGACCCGCCAGCAGAATGGCTGCGAGTGCGAGCCCCCCTTCAACGAACGTCCGTGCGGCTGTGGCCTGCATCTTGTCCTTCGCCGCTGTCTCGAATCGCGCCCCGGTGGAGCCTGACCTCCAGTCAGCATTGGCCGCAGATCATGGCAAGATCGTGAAACGTCTCAGCCCGCCCAGTCGCCATGCACAGATTGTACAAGAGCCAGAGCGGCCACGCCCGCCGTGTCGCCCCTCAGGACGCGCGGGCCAAGTGAAATCCGGATGACCTGCGGCAGCCGCAGCAGGGCTTCACGCTCCAGCGGATCGAAGCCTCCTTCGGGGCCGATGATGACAGCGAGCGGTCCGGGCGCGATCGCGCGCAAGGCGGCGACCGGGTCCTTCAACGGCGCATTCTCGTCACAGAAGACGAGGCGGCGATCTGCGGGCCATTGGGCGAGCAGGCGGTCGAATTTCACATCGTCCTCGACGCGCGGCAGGCTCAGGATGCCGCATTGTTCGGCGGCTTCGATCACATTGGCGCGCATGCGCTCGAGGTTGACGCGCGTCGATTGCGTGCGCCGTGTCATGACCGGAACGAGCGTGGAGGCACCCATTTCCACTGCCTTCTGTACCATATAGTCGAGGCGGGCATGTTTCAGGGGCGCAAAGATATAGTGCATGTCGACGGGGGTCGTCTGGGCCCGCGTCTGCTCCTGCGCGTCCAGCACCACGGCCTTGCGCGACAATGCGGTGAGCCGCATGCGCCATTCGCCGTCGCGCCCGTTGAAGGCGAGAATATCGGCGCCATCGCCAAGCCTGAGCACGTTGAGAAGATAGTTCGACTGGTCGCGGTCCGGCGTCACCTGTGCGCCCGCGCCGAGCGGCGCGTCCAGATAAAGTCGCGGGGCGGAAAAATCATAGAGGGACAAGGGACCATCCTCGCGGCTGTTCACGCCAGACCTAGACGAGGCGCTCGGGGAGCGCCAGCCCCGGTCGGCGCGGGCGGGAGACATTGTCATGTCACGCGGCCGGGCCTATGTAGGCCAGTGGACCGCAGCGCGGGCCGCTGAACTGACATCAGGAAGAAGAAATGGCCCGCGATGTGACCGATACGACGCCCGTGGCGTCGCGTGACGAGCTCGTCGCCTGGCTTGAAGCTGGCTGCAAGGCACCCGACAGCTTCCGGATCGGCACGGAACACGAAAAAATCCCCTTTTATGTCAGTGACCTCGGGCCAGTTCCCTATGAGGGTCGGCCGGGGCAGGGCGGCATCCGCGCCTTGCTGGAAGGTCTGCAGGCGACATCCGCCTGGGAGCCGATCCACGATGGCGCGGCGCTGATCGGCCTGTTCGACGAGGCTGGCGGCGGCGCCATTTCGCTGGAGCCCGGCGGGCAGTTCGAACTGTCGGGCGCGCCGCTTGAGACAATCCACCAGACCCGTTCCGAACTCGACGGTCATCTGGACGCCGCCCATGCGGTTGCCGCGCAGCATGGCATCGGTTTCATGTCGATCGGCATGAGTCCGTTGTGGACGCTGGCGCAGACGCCCGTCATGCCCAAAAGCCGCTACAAGATCATGACCGGCTACATGCCCAAGGTCGGCACGCGCGGTCTCGACATGATGTACAGGACCTGCACGGTGCAGGTGAATCTCGATTTCCAGTCGGAAGCCGACATGGTCAAGAAGCTGCGCGTCTCGCTCGCGCTGCAGCCGCTCGCCACGGCACTGTTCGCCAATTCCCCCTTCACGGAGGGTGAGCCCAACGGCCTGCTGTCGGCGCGCTCCGAGATCTGGCGCGACACCGACAACAATCGCGCCGGCATGCTGCCCTTCGCCTTCGAAGCCGGCATGGGCTTTGAGCGTTATGTCGATTATGCGCTGCAGGTACCGATGTATTTCGTCAAGCGCGGCGAAACCTATCACGACGTGTCAGGTGCCGATTTCGGCGCGCTGCTCGAAGGCCGCCTGCCGCACTTGCCGGGCGAACGGGCCACGCTGTCGGACTGGGCGAACCATCTGTCGACCATTTTTCCCGAAGTGCGGCTGAAGCGCTTCCTTGAAATGCGCGGTGCTGATGCGGGCGATCCCGCCCACATGACCGCGCTGTCGGCTTTCTTCGTCGGCCTGTTCTACGATTCCAGCGCGCTTGATGCCGCCTGGGATCTCGTGAAGGGCTGGAGCGCGCATGAGCGCCAGACGCTGCGCGACGCCGTGCCGAGCCACGGGCTTGCCGCCTCCATCGCCGCCCGCAGCCTGCGTGACGTTGCCCGGGAGGCACTGGCGATCTCCCGTGCCGGCCTCGCGCGCCGCGCCCGTCTCGATGCGCAGGGATCCGACGAAACCCGTCACCTGGACATTCTCGCGCACCGCGTTGAGACAGGCCGTCTGGCGGCGCATGATCTCCTCGACCATTATCATGGTGACTGGGCCGGACAGGTCGAGCCGGCCTTTGCGGCCTGCCGGATCTAGCGGTCGAAAATTACATCAAATTTGAATGGTCGCGGTCATGGTCTGTCCGCCATTCTTTTCGATAGTGCTTGTTTAACAGCGGCTTAACCGTTCCCGTTAGGACCTTGCAGACGGTTTCTGGACCACATTGCGCCTGCCGGGCCTGAAGCCCGGTTGCAAGACAGGCGTTCGACCATGTTGGCCAAAAATGCTTTTCCCACCGCTTTTCCGATCTGCGGCGTGACCCAGCCCGACCCGCGCGCCGACAATGCGCAGCGACGCGTGTGCGTGGCTGAGGGCCGGGTGATGATCGACCGCAAGGTCGAGGGCGTGGCGATGCGGCTTGGGCTGCCGTGTTCGGCCTATCGTGGCGTCGTGCTGGCGCTGGCAGGTGCGCCCGACAATCCGCGCTTTATCATCCGCCTCGACCATGCCGATCCGGAGCTGTCGGTGGTTCTGGCGGAAACGGCGGACGGCGACGATATCGTCGCCCTGTGGTGCCAGTTGGCAGACCAGACTGGCGTGCCGCGCTTGCTGGAGCGCGAGGCTGGCGTGCTGGAGGCAATGGAGGCGCGCATCGGACAGGTTACCGTCGGACCCGTGCTGGTCATGCGCCGTCGGGGTGCGGTCGCGCTGCGCCGGCGTCC
Organism: uncultured Hyphomicrobiales bacterium; assembly: GCA_903916165.1. Lineage (GTDB taxonomy): Bacteria > Pseudomonadota > Alphaproteobacteria > Rhizobiales > Beijerinckiaceae > Terripilifer. Next base: position 7,356 of record CAIWVR010000344.1, read on the forward strand.
ACGTTTCCTCACGCGCCGTCGCATGGGCGAGCGCCGCCTGATGAAGCATGTGGTCTGCGAGCAGGTGCTCAGCGCGCCGCGCTGAACCCGGGAAAAGGATCTTGTCCGCCCTCACCACTTGCGCGGGGACGGATCAGGAAGATCGACACGGCGATGAAAGAGAGCCTGCGCGCGAGCCGCCAGCCGCCGGTTTCTCAAGACATTCAATATTTCAAAGGATTGAATTCAGGGCCAGACCCGCGAAAAGGATCAGCCCCGCATTTCGGTTGGACCGGAACAGCATCAGCGAGCGTCCCGTGTCGCCCGGTGCAATCCGCGCGACCTGCCACGCCAGATGCGCCGCAAAACCCGCCAGACCCAGCCAGCCCGCGGGGCCTGCTCCTGCCAGGTGAAGGGCTGTGGCAGCAGACGAGAGCGCGGCGACGTAGAGCAGGAGAATGGCCAGCCGGACATGGTCGCCAAACAGCCGCGCGGTTGAGCGCACGCCGATGAGCGCATCGTCACGGGCATCTTGCAGCGCATAGATCGTGTCATAGCCCATCGTCCAGAAAATGGCGGCAAGGTAGATGAGCACGGCGGGAAGGCCGAGCGATGCCTCGATCGCTACCCAGCCCATCAGGCCGCCATAGGCGAAGGCGAGGCCGAGCACAGCCTGCGGCCAGGAGGTGATACGTTTCATGAACGGATAGGCGGCCACGATCAGCAGGGAGGCGAGGCCGGTGAGGATCGCGACGCGATTGAGGCTGAACAGCACCAAGGCACCGACCCCGCATTGGGCGAGCATGAAAACCTTGGCCGCGCGCACGCTGACCCGCCCCGACGGCAGCGGCCTGCCGCGCGTGCGCTCGACACCGGCATCGATCTCGCGGTCGACAAGGTCGTTATAGGTCGAGCCGGCCCCGCGCATGGCGATGGCACCGATGAAAAACAATGCGAGATGGGTGACGTATAAGCCCTCATGCCGCGCCACCGAGGCCAGTGCCGACGACCACCAGCACGGCAGGAGCAGCAGCCACCAGCCGATGGGCCGGTCGATGCGCGCCAGTTGCAGGAACGGCAACCAGCTGTGCGGGGTCAGGCGAAGGATAAAATGCGAGGAGACGGAATCGGGCAGCAGATCGGGTTGAGCGTCCGTGCGGGCACCGAAACCCGCTGTCAAAGCGGTCCTGCGGGCAGTTTCGGTGCGGGGACGTTGAAGCCGGGACCGCCATCACGGGGCCCGGCGGCAGGCTGATCTTGGCCCCTCTTGATCCTGAGGGCGATGTTGCAGGCCTGCCGGGCGACGGCAGCGGTCTTGCCGGAGCCTTCCTTCACATTGCTGATGATCTGATCGGGAATATTGCACCAATTCTGGTTCTTTTCCATATAGACCAGCATGGTCTTCTCCAGGCTCGCCAGCGAGCGCAGCATCGGGCAGGCGGCGACAGGATCGAGCTTGCCTTCATTTTTCTTCTGCAGCTTGCCGATCTCTTCCATTTGCGCATTCCGCTTTTCCTGGAACTCGCCCATGTCGTTCTCGCAGCTCTGCGCCATGGCAGGTGCTGCGAAGCCGAGGAAAAACAGGAGGCTGGCACCAAGGGCGATGCGGGCGAGTGAACTTATGCTTACCGCCGTCATGTTTCAAATCCTTCTCGCGGGCAGGTCTGGCAGGCAGGACCGCTGATTTGCGTGTCAGAAATAAGCAGCGCAGGGGCATTTGGGCAAGTGCGACCGTGTATATCTCGGGTGCACCGCTGGACAGACGCCCGTGATGCGTCGCAAAGGCGGCGCTTTGATGACGTTTAGGGCAGGCCGGGAAGCGGCGGTGCCTGCGCCACCCTGGCACCCAGTTGTCCGATGGCGCGCCAGGCCGTGAAAATGGCGATCACGCCAAACAGCGCCGCGCCGGCAATCATGCCAAGCAACCCACCCTCCGGGCCACCATATGCCGCGCCCAGCGTGACGAAGGGCGCCGTGCCCAAGGTTGCGCGGCCCCAGTTGAAGACGGTCGAGAGGATCGGAAAGCCGAGATTGTTGAAGGCCGCATTCGACACGAAGATCATGCCAAGAAACAGCCAGATCGCGGGTCCCCACGCGCAGAAGAAGGTCACGAGACGCTCCGTATCCCCCCTGGCGTTGAACATGGCGACGATGCCGGGCGTCGCCAGCCACAGCACCACCCAGACGACCAGGGTATAGACGATCACGATCATCACACATTCCCTGAGTGTGAGCCGCACGCGATGCATGAGCCGCGCGCCATAATTCTGGCTCATGATGGGCCCCACCGAGCCAGACAGCGCAAACAAGACGCCGAAGGCGACGGGCGTGACGCGGTCGATGATCGCCAGCGCGGCGACAATGGGCTCGCCAAACCCCGCAAAGACCGACAGCGCATAGGAATTGGCGACCGGTGCCGCAAGATTGGTGAGGATCGCCGGGCCGGCGATGGCCATGATGGGGGCGATGTCGCGC
>CAIWVR010000345.1 GCA_903916165.1 uncultured Hyphomicrobiales bacterium
GCCATAGGCGGTCCAGCGCCGGTCGGCGAAGGGCAGCGGGCGCGCGCGCCAATAGCCATCGGGCGGATAGACCACGAGCACCTCTTCGGCGCGCTCGCGATGCTTCATCCAGAGCTGCACCATGTGCAGGCCCTTTTCTTCGCGATTGCCGACGCGCACCACCGTATTGGCCGGGCGCCAGAAGGACGGATAGGTATAGCCTGTCAGCCAGAATTCCGGCGTCTCCCAGAAGGTGATGCGACGCGCATCGGACTTGAAGACCGGGTCCTGCGACATGTCGCAGGAGGTGAAGTCGGGCGCGTAGCGGTCGATATTGATCGTTCCGATATAGGCTGGATGCACGGCCTGGATGCGGAACTGGCGCACCAGCGGCGACGAGAAGGTCAGTTCGATATTGTCCTTCTCCGCGCAGAGTACCGGTGTCGACTTGTTGGCGAGGTTAACCGCGAGTTCGGTCGGATCGATGCCCTTGGTCGGTGGCGTGAATGGCACGGGTGCCGGTGTGGGCGTGCGCGGTTGCGCGCAGACGCCCGTGATCCCGAGCGCGAGCGTGCAGGAGAGAGCGAGAACAAGGGATCTCATGCGTGTTCCATCGTGGTCTGTGAGGAAGAGGATGCGGCAACCTGCTCCAGCAGGGCGAGGACGGGCGGCTGCGCGAGATCTTCGGGGATCGCGCACAGGCCGCTGTGCTGCAGGAAGCGCGTGAAACGGGGACGGGATGTCTCGACAGCAAAGGGGATTGCGAAAAAATATCCGAGCGTCAGCGGTGCCGACCAAAGGATGAGCGATGGCGCGAGCCATGCCGCCATGCCGTAAAGATAGATGCCGAACACGAATTGCGGCCACAGGCCGGCGAAGGCCGTCGCATAGGACAGTTCATGCGCATCGCGCGACTGGCCGCCCCAGATTACCGAGCGGCCGAACAACAGGCCGATCATGAACAGTCCCGTGCGCAGCGTCGTCGCCGCGCCGAGCAGGAAGGAGAAGGCCAGCTCGAACAGCGCGCCCGCCGCGAAACGGGTGCCGCCGCCATAACGTGCCAATCCGCCGCGCGTCAGCGCAATGTCGAGAAAGCCAGCGAGTTTCGGGGCGAGATACATGGCGAGCCAGGCTGCATAAAGGCCCAGCGCGGAGGCGACCGGAAATCGCGCCATGTCCTCGCCGTCGAGCGGCTTCAGCATAGCGAGCCCGATCATCAGGGTGAAGGCGGGCACGCCAATAAACATCATGATCGCCCAGAGCAGCTGGAAGCGGCTCATCGGCTGCAGGTTCTTCAGCCCGAGCAGCGCCCAATATTGCATATTGCCCTGGCACCAGCGCAGGTCGCGCCGCGTGAATTCGAGCAGGGTGGGCGGATTGTCCTCGTAGCTGCCGCTCTCTTCCGGCAGCACGCGGCATTCATATCCCGCGCGGCGCATCAGCACGGCCTCGACCTGGTCATGCGACAGGATCTGCCCGCCGAGCGGCGGCTTTCCGGGTAGAATCGGCAGATGGCAATGGTCGCGGAACGGCGCGATGCGCACCAGTGCATTGTGGCCCCAGAAGGGTCCGCAATCGCCGGCCCACCAGGCGCTGCCCATCGTGTAGGGCCGCATGCCATGGCGCATGCCGAACTGGAACACGCGTGCAAAGCCCGAGGTCGCGGGCGCGCCGACCACGAGACTCTGCAAAATGCCAAGCTTCGGCCATGCCTCGCCCATGCGCACCATGCGCAAGATCGTCTCGCCCGACATCAGGCTGTCAGCGTCGAGCGGCAGCATGAAGGTGAAATCACTGCCCCATGTGTCGCAGAACTGGCGCACATTTCCGGCCTTGTAGCCCTCATTGCTGGTGCGGCGACGATAATGAAGCCGCGTCGCCGCATAGTCATGGCGGGCGCGCAGGGCCTCGAAGCTGCGCTCTTCGATGGCAGCAATCGCCGCATCATCAGTGTCGCTCAGGATGAAATAGGAGAAACAGGA
>CAIWVR010000346.1 GCA_903916165.1 uncultured Hyphomicrobiales bacterium
ACATCACGATATGACCGTCGAAATGTTCGATACGTTCCAGATAATGCTTCATTGCGCCATTTCAGTTGGAAACGATCTGTAAATGTCGATATTGCCCAGAATCAATGAAATCAACCGCTTACGCCAATGTCGTAAAAATGAAAAAGCGACTGCCGTTTCCAGCAATCGCTTGATTTTGTTGCATTATCGAAGCTGCGAGATCAGCGCTTCGAGAACTGGAAGCTGCGACGGGCTTTCTTCTTGCCGTACTTCTTGCGCTCGACGACGCGCGAGTCGCGCGTCAGGAAGCCTTCACGCTTCAGCGCGGGGCGAAGATCGGGCTCGTAGAAGGTCAGCGCCTTGGCAAGACCGTGGCGCACGGCACCGGCCTGTCCGGAGAGGCCGCCGCCGGCGCAGGTGACCATGAGGTCATACTGGTCGACGCGGTTGGCGATCTCGAGCGGCTGCTTGAGGATCATGCGCAGCACGGGACGCGCAAAATAGACATCCAGCGCACGACCATTGATCGTGACCTTGCCGGAGCCGGGCTTGATCCAGACGCGGGCGACAGCGTTCTTGCGCTTGCCAGTGGCATAGGCGCGGCCGAGCTTGTCGAGCTTCTGGACATGGACGGGGGCGTCGGGAGCAGCGGAAGCGGTCACGCCACCGAGGTCCTGCAGCGAGGAAAGGGTCTCAGCCATGGTCAGGCGCTCCGCACGTTCTTGGAATTGAGGCTCGCGACGTCGAGCGTCACGGGGTTCTGCGCAACATGCGGATGCACGCCGCCCTTGTAGACGCGGAGATTGCCGAGCTGCTTGCGGCCGAGGGGCCCGCGCGGAAGCATGCGCTCCACGGCCTTCTCGACAATGCGCTCCGGGAAGCGGCCTTCGAGAATGAACTTGGCGGAACGCTCCTTGATGCCGCCGATGAAGCCGGTGTGGTGGTAATAGATCTTCTGGTCGCGCTTGCGACCGGTGAAGACCACCTTGTCGGCATTGATCACGACGATATGGTCGCCGTCATCCATGTGGGGGGTGAAGGAGGGCTTGTGCTTCCCGCGCAAGCGCATGGCGATGATCGTGGCGAGGCGGCCCACAACGAGGCCCTCCGCGTCGATCAGCACCCAGTTCTTCTGGACCTCAGCGGTCTTCGTAGAAGTGGTATGGCCGAACATGATTGCTTTCCGTCTGATAAAGGGAAGACGGATGCCAAGCGCCCCTCTCCCGTGGATAGCGGCTTATAGGTCGGCACCGGCCCTGCCGTCAATCGTTATTATTCGGACAGCCTGACAGAAACCCCTTTGTTTTCAGCAATAATAGGCTGGTGGTATTATTTTACCGCATCGGGCGGGATAGAATAGGTCGCCGTCGCATGGGCGACCATCTCGCCGCCGGCTGCGGGCGCAATGGCGCATTCGCCGATCGCCAGCCGGCGCCCGAGCTTCAGGATCCGGCAATCAGCGACCAGATCGACCGCGCCGGGCAACCGCAGGAAGTTGATGTTGAGGTTTGTCGTCACCGCCATGCCGACAGGTCCGATCTGGGCCAGCACGGCAAGCCACATGCCGATATCGGCCAGCGCGAACATGGTCGGACCGGAGACGGTGGCGCCGGGGCGCAGGTGGTGCTCGCCACAGTTGAGGCGCAGTCTTGCGGTCATCGGGCCGGTATCGAGGACCGAAAAATCGCCCGAGGCGGCGACCTGCGGGAATTCCCGCGCCAGGAACGCCTCAACCTCGGCGACGCTCATCTTGACCAAGCAGCCTCCTTCGCCCATCTGCGCAAGTCCGCTCGACATTGGACGGCGGGTTTGGCAGGAAGGCACATGACTCACGATTCCTATCCCGACGAACTCATCCGCGGCATCCTCAACGGCGTCAAGACGATCGCGCTGGTGGGTGCCTCGGCCAATGAGGTGAGGCCCTCCTATTTCGTGCTGAAATATCTGTCCCAGCGCGGCTACAGGATGATCGGCGTCAACCCCGGACTTGCCGGCCAGCAGGTGCTTGGCTGCCCGTTTTACGCAAAGCTCGCCGACATCCCCGAACCGGTCGAAATGGTCGAGATCTTCCGCAATTCGGAAGCCGCCAACGGCATTGTCGACGAGGCGCTAGCGCTCGACCCCCTGCCCCAGGTGATCTGGATGCAGCTCACCGTCCGCAACGACGAGGCCGCCGCCCGCGCCGAAGCCCGGGGCGTCACGGTCATCATGAACCGCTGCCCGAAGATCGAATATGGCCGCCTGTCGGGCGAGATCGGCTGGACGGGCGTCAACTCGCGGATCATCTCGTCCAAGCGCCAGATCATGTCGGGCAAGGGCGTCCAGAAGCGCACGCTGGCACCGGGCGGAAACCCGTTCGGGGTGAAAAGGTAGGCCTTGCGCAAACCCTCTCCCGTCGGCAGAGGGCGGACTCAGGCGCAAGCCTGAGCCGGGGTGAGGGGCTACGAGCTCACCAATTGAAACCCAATCCCCTCATCAGTCGGCTCCGCCGACAGCTTCTCCCCAAGGGAGAAGCGGGCTCACACGTCAAAACCGCTCGCCGCGTACGACCTGCACGTCGGACACCGTCATGATCGCCTTGCGCGGCTGGATGTAGGCATAGACCGCCTGCAACACGCCGTCGGCGTGAACGGCGTCGACGATGCAGATCACCATGACCATGCCCTCGGCGGCCGTGACCTGCCCCGCCTCCTCCCATGGACCGTGCTGACCGCTGCCGGAAATGACCGGCAAGACCGAATAGCCGGTGACGCGCTGCGCCTCGAGAATGGCGACCAATCCCTTGCGCGCCGGATGCTCGATGACGATTTCGAGCCGCTTCTTCTGGAACGTCTGCATGGCTGGCTCCTCAGGGACGCAAGGTTTGGGCGACCATCAGATAGAGCGGCAAGCCTATCGTCAGGTTGAAGGGGAAGGTCACGCCCAGCGATAATGTCAGATAGATCGCGGGCTCCGCCTGCGGCAGCGCGACGCGCATCGCCGCCGGCGCAGCGATGTAGGAGGCCGAAGCCGCCAATGTGATGAAGAGCATGACGCCGCCGGTCGACAGGCCGAGCCCGAAACCAAGACCGGCTGCAATCGCGCCCGAGATCAGTGGCATGGCAATGGCGAAGGCGATCAGGCGAAAATCGAGATATTTGCGCGCCCGCGCCAGCCCGCGCCCGGCCACCAGCCCCATATCCAGCAGAAAGATGCAGAGCAGGCCCCGGAACATATCGATGAACAGGGGCGCAACCGGCTTCAGCCCCGCCGGTCCCACGATCCAGCCGATGAAGAAACTTCCAACCAGTGTCACGACCGAGCCGTTCAAACTCGCTTCACGCAGCAATTCGCCGGTCGAGACCGTCTCGACTTTCGGGGAGGCACGGCGCGCCAACAGCAAGGCACAGATGATGGCGGGCGTCTCCATGACGGCGGCGACCGCGACCATATAGCCCTCGGGCGCGAGATTGACCCGCGCCAGCACATCCAGCGCAGCCGCCAGTGTCACGGCAGAAATCGAGCCGTAATGGGCCGCCACAGCCGCCGCATTGAGACCGTCCAGCCGCGTTGCAACGCGCAACAGCCAGAAAGCCAGAACCGGCAGCAGAAAAGACAGCGCGGCACCTGCAAGGATCGCCCAGACGAGAGTCGGCGTGACGCCCTGGCGCGCCACCTCGATGCCGCCCTTCAGGCCGATGGACATCATCAGGTAAAGCGCGAGCGCCTTGGCGACGGCGTCCGGAATGGCGAGATCGGACTTCGCCAGCGCCGCGATAGCTCCGAGCAGAAAGAACAAAACGACCGGAGACAGAATATTGCCGATGGCGAGATCCAGAAAACCCAAGACACCGCTCCTTCTGGTCGCGCACGCCGGCACCGAGCCTGCCAGCATGAGCCGAGGCCCGGCGAGCGCGCGTGGCGTGACGGGATGATGCCTCGATACCCTGATTGGCGGCTTATTCAACAAATTTTTCTGTAAATTAACACAGGACTGGTGTGTAGAATCCAGCTCCCGGGGGTCCAACTTTCGCCGCCCGTCGGCGCGAACCCGATGGCGCGTTGACGCCTCTTGTCGGCGAGGCGTAGAAACGAAGCCTCTTCATACGAGGATGTTTCCCATGACCGACGAACAGGCGCCCGGCTTTTCCACCCTTGCGATCCACGCAGGGGCCGCGCCAGATCCGGCGACCGGCGCGCGCGCCACGCCGATCTACCAGACGACGTCCTTCGTCTTCGACGACGTCGATCACGCCGCCTCGCTGTTCGGCCTGCAGGCGTTTGGCAATATCTATACGCGCATCACAAACCCGACCAATGCCGTGCTCGAGGAGCGCGTCGCCGCGCTCGAGGGCGGCACGGCGGCGCTCGCCGTGGCGTCGGGACATGCGGCGGAATTCCTCTGCTTCCACACGATGATGCAGCCCGGCGACGAAATGATCGCCTCCAACAAGCTCTACGGCGGCTCGATCAACCAGTTCAACCACGCCTGGAAGAATTTCGGCTGGAACGTGAAATGGGCCGATCCGGACGATCTCGCGACTTTTGAGGCCGCGATCACACCGCGCACCAAGGCGATCTTCATCGAATCGATCGCCAATCCGGGCGGCATCATCTGCGACATCGAGGGCATTGCGAAAATCGCCAAGCGCGCCCGCGTGCCGCTCATCGTCGACAACACGCTCGCCTCGCCCTACCTGATTCGCCCCTTCGAATATGGTGCCGACATTATCGTCCATTCGGCCACCAAGTTTCTGGGCGGCCACGGCAATTCGATTGGCGGCGTGATCGTCGACGGCGGCACGTTCGACTGGATGGCCGACAAGCGCTATCCGATGCTCTCGGCACCGCGCCCCGAATATGGCGGCATGGTGCTGGGCGAGACATTCGGGAATTTCGCCTTCGCCATCGCCTGCCGCGTGCTGGGCCTGCGCGATCTCGGACCGGCGCTGTCGCCGTTCAACGCCTTCATGCTGCTGACCGGCATCGAGACCCTGCCGCTGCGCATGCAGCGCCATTCCGAAAATGCGCTGGCGGTGGCCGAACATCTGTCGAACCACAAGGCTGTGAAATGGGTCAGCTATCCCGGCCTCAAGGGCGACCGCTATTACAACCTCGGCCAGAAATATTGCCCAAAGGGCGCAGGCGCGGTGTTCACCTTCGGCCTCAAGGGCGGCTATGACGCCGGCCTGTCGCTGGTCTCCGGCCTGAAACTCTTCTCGCATCTGGCCAATGTCGGCGACACGCGCTCACTGGTCATCCATCCGGCCTCGACCACCCACCGCCAGCTCACCGACGAGCAGAAAGTGGCGTCAGGCGCAGGCCCGGACGTGGTGCGCCTGTCCATCGGGCTGGAGGACGTGGTCGACATTATCGCCGATCTCGATCAGGCGCTGGCCGCCTGCTAAAGCTGCGTTAAAGTTCTGAAATAACATGAGGCTCGAGCGCTAAACTGCTCGGGCTTCAGTTGTTTCAGACCTTCTCCTCCGCCATACGTCGAGCATGCACGACCGCCATCCCCAGTACCACCATCGCAAAACCCTGATGCGTCAGGGCCGCATGCAACGGCACAACATACACAAGCGTCACGATGCCGATGACGGCCTGACACGCCACCAGCCCCGCCACGACGATGGCGCGCTTGGCCGCCGACGTGCCCGCCGCATTGCGCAGCGCATCGACCGCATGCCACAGCGCCAGCGCGAACAGGGCATAGGCCGTCATGCGGTGGTTGAATTGCACCGTCGTCACATTGTCGAGAAGGTTCGCCCAGACTGGCGACAGGCGCGCAAGGTTTTCGACGGGCGGGATGAAATGCCCGTCCATCAGCGGCCAGGTATTATACGTGTAGCCGGCGCGCAGCCCCGCCACGAGACCGCCCAGGCCGATCTGCACCAGCGTCAGGACGACAATCGCGACCGCCGTCGCCTTGAGCCGTGAAGCCGCGCGCACCACCTCAGCCGCCTTGGGCTTGAGGCCGACCGCAAGCCAGACCAGACATGTCAGGGTGATCGAGGCGAGCAGCAGATGGATCGCCAGCCGCTCCTGCGCGACTTCGACGCGGCCGGTGAGACCGGACTTCACCATCCACCAGCCGACCGCGCCCTGCAGGCCGCCGAGCGCCAGAAGACCGACGAGTTTCGGCTTCAGCGCGGAGGGCAGAACGCCGCGGAGCCAGAAGACAGCAAGCGGCAGCGCGAAGGCGAGGCCGATGACCCGGCCCAGGATCCGGTGGCCCCATTCCCAGAAGAAGATGGTCTGGAACTGGCCGAGCGTCATGGTCGGGAACAGCTCGGCATATTGCGGGATCTGCTTGTACTTTTCGAATTCGACGAACCACGCCGCCTCGGTCAGCGGCGGCAGGATGCCGGTGATCACTTTCCATTCGGTGATCGAGAGGCCGGATTCGGTCAGCCGCGTGGCACCGCCGACAATCACCATCAAGAAAACGAGCGCCGTGACGCTCCACAGCCAGAGGCGGACCCCGCGCAGCGTGTCGATGCCCTGCCCCGCAGCGCTCTCCGTCCCGCCCAATGCGGCCACATTGCCGATGCCGGTCATGCGATCACTTGTCCTTGTCACGCCGCCGCATTGATCTTGGCGGGCGCGCGAGACATAAGCGAGGCGCGCGGCGGCGTAAACGCTTCCGCCTGTCGCACCCCCGCGGGAACCGGATCACAATGACCAGACGCAACCGCAAATTGATCGGCGCCTTCACGGTCATCATCTATGTCGTGATCTATGCGCTCGTCGCCATGGCGCTGGCGCAGGCGCGCGTGGTGCAGGACGCGACAGGCCTGGTGCAGGGCCTGGTCTATGCCGTGCTCGGCCTGTCATGGATCGTGCCGTTGATGCCGCTGATCGCCTGGATGGAAAAGCCCGACCAGGCCTGATCGATCAGGCCGCCTCGCGCGATTCGACGCGGGTCAGGCTGATCCGCGCGGCGATCACCTCGCCGGCCCCCTCGTCCTTGAGCGCGTCACGCAGGGCAATCATATCCGGGCTGCCGGTCTGTCCAGGGCAGCCGATCAGGACATGGTCGGTCCGCGGCCCGAGTGCCAGCACCATACGGCGCAGTGCATCGCTGCTTTCGTCAGTCACGGACAGCACCACAAAATCGTAGGTGTCGGAAAGCGCATCGAGAACGACATTCAGCCCGCTGCCGGTCGTGGCCCGGTCGCGTCCGGACGGAAGAATGTGCAGCCGAGCACCGGCCTCGCGATGAATTGCCTCCGAAAACGAGGCCGATCCGTCGACCAATTCGGACAGGCCCGGACGCGAGCCGCCCCCTGCCCCGAAGATCACGAGAATGGTGCGCCCCTCCTGCGCCAGAGCACGGGCGAATTGCGAGGCAAAGGCCGCACAATCCAGCCCGGCCAGCGGTGTCTCGACCGACGAGGAATGGGTGATCAGGATGCGCCTTGCGCGACCGCCCGAGCCAGCGCGAGCGACATGGGTCGCCAGGCGGTCAATTTCGGCGTCCTGGCCGCTGTCGGAGGCGAGATCCGCGTGGAGCGCGGCATGGGGCACCGACTCCGCGCGGCGAAAGCTGGAGCCGGGCTGCGCCCGAGACGATTCCGGCAAAGGCTCCTGCCGATAAGTGCGACCGATGTCGCCGGCAGGCAGGAGACGACCCAGCCCCAGCAGCGACGCTGCTCCGGAGAGGAATCCTGCCGCCGGGCGCCAATGGCCCACATCACGACGCCCCATATCCTCGGCTCTGCTCATCGAACGACCCCAGACTCAATTGATAAGAGTGGAACTCAGTATGGTTTAGAGGAGGTTAACTGTGACTTGGGGCTGACTGCGCCAGACTGTCGCCAGCTGATGCCAGAGAATGGCTTGCAGCCCCACGCTCTGTGCCCCATAACCGGTCGGACGGAAACTCATTTTGGGGCGAAGATCCAATGACGGCATCGAGCAGGATCATGGGACTTGCCGCCGGCCTGCTCGGAGCAGCCGGCGTCGGCGCGGCTGCGCTGGCTGCTCATGGTGGATATGGTGAAACGCTGCGCACCGCGTCTGAATTTGCGCTGATACATGCCGCGCTGGTGATGGCGGTCTTGCGGGCACCGGGGCGGCTGGTGCCATACGCTGCGGGCCTCGTTCTGGCCGGTGCCTTCCTTTTCTGTGGCGACCTCGGGATGCGCGCACTGGCCGGGCAGGCCTTGATGCCGATGGCGGCACCGACGGGCGGCTTTGCGCTCATGGCGGGATGGCTCGCATCAGGATACGTAATTACAGGGAACATACAATCTAAGTGACCGTAGCGCTTGCAATGTTACCATGAAAATCACATTCTAAATTGCGTTCAGGATTGAAGAAAAGCGCGTGTCCATATCGATACCGGGCACAAGACACTGCCTCTCGACGACGCAATCGGCGGGGACAAAATGATGGACAAGGCCGAACGCAGTGCCGCCCTTTTGGGTCGACGTGTACTTGTTGTCGAGGATGAACCGTTCATTGCAATGACGCTCGAGGACATGCTGACCGACTTCGGCTGCGTGGTCGTCGGCTCGGCCTCCCAGATCAACGAGGCCTTGGCCATCATTGCCATCGGCGAGCTGGACGCGGCTGTTCTGGACGTCAATCTCGGAGCCCAGAAAATCGATCCCGTCGCCGACGAGTTGGCGCGCCGTGGTTTTCCTTTCGTTTTCACGACGGGCTATGGACGCACCGGCGTCCCATCCCAGCACAATGGGCGCGGCGTCGTCGAAAAACCGTTTCGTGCCCAAGACCTGGCCACCGCCCTGGCAATGGAACTGGTCCGCCTGTCCGGCTAGGCATCTGCTTTTCTGCCACATGGCTGATCGCTTGCGCGGCGCATGAGGGGGCCTGATCAGACATGTCAGGGCGGCGGGCGCACGACGGACGCGCGTCAGTGCTGTCTAGGATGTCACAGGGGGCGGCTGGCGGGAGCTTAGGCTACGCGCAGACTGTGACATTATCTCAACGCGCCATGACTGCTAACCAAAACGGCTGAATTGAGGATCGCCAAGACGGAACAAAACTTGCTTTTACCTTTGTTTCTGTTGCCATATAATGGATGTAAATCGGTAAGCCGCGCGCTCCGGAAAGTGAGCGGGGCGAGCTGTGACGGGAGACAGGCATGAAGACCGCTAAGACCGCCAGAATGCTGCTCGCTGCTGGAGCGGCTGTTGGCGCAGGCGCCGTGCTCTGGCCCATGACGAGCGACTATCGCGCCCATCTCTTCGAAGCCCGCGCACAATCCACTGAGGCCCCCAAGACGGCAAGCTCGCCGCCAAATCGCGCTGGTGGTGCCCCAACCCGTCCGCCCGTAAACGTGCAGACCGCGACCGTGCTCCGCGGACCGCTGCCCTATGTGACCGAAACTGTCGGGACCGTGCAACCGATCGCCAGTGTCGCGATTCGCTCTCGCGTCGACGCGCAGATCGACACTGTGCTGGTGCCCGATGGCGCGGCCGTGAAGGCCGGCGATGTCCTTGTGAAACTCGATTCACGCCAGATCGAAGCGCAGATCAAGCAGGCTGAAGCACAGCTCGCAAAGGATCGCACGGTGCTCGAACAGGCGGATCGTGACGTTGCGCGCTATGCCGAACTGGTGTCGAAACAGACGGGCACGCAGGTCAGTCTCGACAATGCCCGCACCGCCGCCGCTGCCGCACGCGCCGCCATCCTTGGCGATCAGGCGCAGATCGAAAACCTCAACGTTCAATTGAGCTGGTACACGATCAAGGCACCGATCACGGGCCGCGTCAGCACCTTCTCGCTGAAAGCCGGCAACATCGTGCGGTCAGGCGATTCCACAGCAACCGGCTCGCTGACCAATATCGTGCAGACGACACCGATCTACGTGACATTCTCGGTCCCGCAGCGCCTGCTGACGGATGTACGCGATGGCGTGAACCGTCCGGATGCGGAGGTCATCGTGACGCCGCAGGGCAGCACACGCAGCGCCAGGGGCCGCATCGCCGTCATTGACAATGCCATCGACCCCGCGACGGGCACGGTGGCCGTTCGCGCCTCCTTCGAAAATGCCGACGAACTGCTGTGGGCCGGGCAGCTGTGTCAGGTCCGTATGACCCTGCGGATCGATCAGGATGTGATCAGCCTGCCGCGCCAAGCGGTGCAGATCGGACAGACCGGAAATTACGTTTTCATTATCGAAGATGGCGTGGCGAAAGTGCGCGCCGTCCAGCTCGGGCGTTCGCAGGAGGGCCGCGATATTGTCAATTCCGGGCTCAAGGGCGGCGAGGTCGTCGTGATAGACGGGGCTCTGGCCCTGACCAATGGCGCACAGGTCAACACACGCAACGCTGAAGTGAAGAAGGGCAATTCGTAATGTCCCTTCCTGAACTCTGCATCCGCCGACCGGTCATGACGACATTGTTGATGATGTCGTTCATCGTCTTTGGCATTTTCGGATATATGAAGCTGCCGGTCGCCGCGCTGCCCCGTGTCGATTTCCCGACGATCAACGTCTCCGCCTCCTTGCCGGGTGCCAACCCCGAGACGATGGCGGCCTCGGTCGCCGCGCCGCTGGAGCGCGCCTTCGCCACCATCCCCGGCATCTCGCTGATGACGTCGCGCTCGCAGACGGGCCAGACCAACATCACAATGCAGTTCGACCTCGATCGCGACATTGACGGTGCTGCCCTCGACGTCCAGTCGCAGATCTCTGCGACCCTGCGCCGCCTGCCGCAGGAAATGACCGCACCGCCGAGCTTTCGCAAGGTGAACCCGGCGGATTCGCCGATCCTGTTTCTCGGCCTCGCCTCGCCGACCCTGCCGCTCTCGACCACCAACGATTATGCCGAACAGATCTTCGCCCAGCAGATCTCGCAGATCCCCGGCGTCGCGCAGGTCAATATTTTCGGCCAGCAAAAATATGCCGTGCGCATCGAGGCCGACCCCGATGCGGCAGCCGCGCGTGGCCTGACGCTGCAGGACGTGCGCAACGCCGTCACCGCTGCCAATTCATCAACGCCCGTCGGCGTTCTGCGCGGCCCCGGCCAGAACACCACGCTGACCGCTTCCGGCCAGATCGAACATGCCGAGGGCTATCGCGATCTCGTCATCGCCTGGCGCAACGGCGCTCCCGTCCGCCTCGGCGAAATCTCCAGAGTCTATGACGGCGTCGAGAATGACCAGATCGCCGCCTGGCAAGGCAAGGATCGCGCGATCCTGCTCGCTGTGTTCCGCCAGTCCGACGCCAACACTGTCCAGGTCGTCGATGCGGTCCGGGAAAAACTGCCGACCTACCAGGCGCAATTGCCGCCATCCGTGCAGGCTTTCGTGCTCAACGACCGCTCGAGGTCCATTCGTGAATCGGTCGAAGACGTCGAATTCACGCTTGGTCTCTCCATCGCGCTGGTCGTGCTCGTGATCTTCATGTTCCTGAAGACCATAGCGGCAACGATCATTCCGACCCTGGCACTGCCGGTTTCGCTGATTGGCACCTGCGCCTTCATGTATATGTTTGGCTATTCGATCGACAACATCTCCCTCCTGGCCATCACGCTCGCGGTGGGCTTTGTCGTCGACGACGCCATCGTCATGCTTGAAAACATCGTGCGACACATCGAAGACGGCATGAAACCGTTTGACGCGGCGTTGAAGGGCTCGAAGGAGATCAGTTTCACCATCCTGTCGATCACGCTGTCGCTGGTCGCTGTCTTCATTCCCGTGCTGCTGATGGGTGGCGTCGTTGGTCGCGTGTTCCGCGAATTTGCCGTCGTCATCTCTTGCGCGATCCTCGTCTCGGGCTTCGTGTCACTGACGCTGACGCCCATGTTGTGCGCGCGTATTTTGAAACCCATCGACCACCACGCAAAGCCCAACCTGTTCGCCCGCTCCGTCGATTACGTGCTCGACGGCATTACGGACGGCTATCGCTGGATGCTGGATCTCGTCCTGCGGTTCCGCCTTGTCATGGTCGCCATCGTCATTGGCACCTTCGTCGCCAGCGTGATGATGTTCCAGTACATCCCGAAGGGCTTCTTTCCCATTGAGGACACCGGCTATCTCAGCGGCTCGACGGAAGCTGCCTCCGACATCGGCATCAAGGCGATGATGGAAAAGCAGTTGCTGGTCGTCCAGATCCTGATGGACGATCCTGCCGTTGAATCAGTCACGTCCAATGTCGGCAGCGGCGGCGCAAACCAGGGCCAGGTGTTTGTTGCCCTGAAGCCGAAGAAAGAGCGCGGCGATATCGGCGCGGTCATCATCCGCCTGCGCAGCAAGACGAGTTCCGTGACCGGCATGACAGCCGTGTTCAATCCGGTCCAGAACCTGAACCTGAATGGCGGGCGCGCGTCCCGATCATCCTACCAATACACGCTGCAATCGGGAGATCTGACCTCGCTCTATGGCAAGTCGCCGGAAATGCTTGAGCGTATGCGCCGCCTGCCCGTCCTGCGCGACGTCACGACCGATCTGCAGATCCGCAATCCGCAGCTCACGATCGACATCGACCGCGAAAAGGCGGCCGCCTTCGGTCTGACAACGGACCAGATCAAGCAGGCCCTCTACAACACCTATGGCAGCCGCCAGATCTCGACCATCTTCACGCAATCGGCCGATTATGCCGTCCTGCTCGAAGCCAAGGGCAATTTCCGCGACGATCCCTCGGCGCTGGGTCGCATCTACATCCGTGCACAGACGGGTTCCGGCGGCACGGTTGCGGCCTCGGCGCAGCCGACCGGCGGCCTGTCGGGCGGCGGATCCGGCTCGGGCACGCCGAGCGGCATTTCGTCCGCGCCCATCGTCCCGCTCGACCAGGTGGCGACCATCCGCCGCACCGTCGGACCGCTGACCGTCAATCGCCAGTCTCAGCAGCCGTCCGTGACGCTGTCGTTCAACACGGCACCGGGCGTCTCCATCGGTGAGGCCGTCGAGGCCATCCGTGCAGCCGAGCGCCAGATTGCGCTGCCAGCGACGATCACGACCAATTTTTCCGGCACGGCCGCATTGTTCCAGGACGCGCAAAAGGGTCAGGTTCCGCTGATCCTCGCCGCGGTTCTAACCATCTATATTGTGCTGGGCGTGCTCTATGAGAGCTACATCCACCCGATCACCATCCTGTCGGGCCTTCCGTCTGCCGGTCTTGGCGCACTCATCGCGCTCTGGGCCTATGGCATGGACCTGTCGGTCATCGCGATCATCGGCATCCTCCTGCTGGTGGGCATCGTGAAGAAAAACGCGATCATGATGATCGACTTTGCCATCGAGCGAAGAAACGAGGGACTGGACGCCCTGCCCGCCATCCGCGAGGCTGCGCTGATCCGCTTCCGCCCGATCTTCATGACGACGATGGCTGCCATTCTCGGCGCGGTGCCGATCGCGATTGGCGCGGGGGCCGGTGCCGAACTGCGTCAACCGCTCGGTATCGCGATTGTCGGCGGCCTGTGCGTGTCACAATTGCTCACGCTCTTCATCACGCCTGTGGTCTATTACTACCTCGACAAGGTCGATTCCTACCTGTCCGGGCGTGACGGCAATACCGCGGTGGCGGAACTTGCGCCGGTGCTCAAACCGGCCGAGTGAAGCGTTCAATTGGGATTGCGGCGCGCCTTGGCCGGAGCGCTGGAGAGGGCGGCCTCAGAATCAAAACTGCCATATCGAAGCCCTCGAGCATTCGCCCGGGGGAATGGCTGCAGAGACGTCCAGTCCGCCGCCATGATCCGCGCGACGGGTTCTGCGCCGTCACCCGCGGACTTGAGCACCAGTCCATCGCCTTCGCTCAGCGTGACGCCGTAGAGCGCCTGAATGGCTTCATAATCGCCGATGATCACGCGCAGACCACGCGCCTGCTGGCCCGCGCGCACGATTTTTTCAATGGCTTCGCCCTGCGCCCGAACGCTTGGCACCTGACCCTGCATCGGCGTCAAGGCCGCGACGACGCGGGGCGCGGCACCGATCGTGCGCGCGGTCTCGAACGTGCGACACAAGCCGGCGGTGTGAATATCCAGAGGACCGAGATCGAGGCCTTGCAACGCAAGGGCAATGGCCCGCGCCTGCAGGCGCCCGTCCTCTGTCAGCCTGCGCTTTGTGGCGCAGGCCTTCGTATCCAGCCTTGCGGGATCGAGTGCGCCGATTTCATTTCCCGCGTCCGACCATTCAGCCGTCGCATGGCGCAGGAACAAGGTCACCCCGCCCCCGCGCAAGTCTTCAAAGGTCTCCGCCCTCGCCGAGGCTGCAAATGCGCAAAGCGACATTGCCGCGCACAGCAGTGCTGAAAGAGAACGATCCCTCGCCATGAAATGCCCCTAAGCCCCAGCGAAGTCTGGGTATTCAGGCTAAGATAAGCTCAGTAGATAAACATTCCGTTGATCTACAAGAGATTTTGAAAATTTTATCGTTATTTATTTATGCACATTCAGGCGGGTTTTACGGACACCACGCGATAGGTGCGCATATCGCCGTCAACGTCTCGCACGCTGGCATAGGCACCCGGCGTGAACGCATGGGACTCAAATCGATGTCCGGCCTCCTCGTCGCCGCTGCCCGGCTCATAGTCAAAAGCCCAATAGGCACCCCCCACGCCGCCGGGTCGATGGACGAGCAAACCGTGGCGCGTGGTGCCGCCCTCCAGCCGATGGACAAAGCAGAGGGCCCGCTCGTCCTTCCAGACCTCGACATCAATCCTGCCCTGCGGATCGAGCGGCGCGACGAAATCATAATCAGGACCGGCCTGAGGCTCCTGCGGCCCGGGAGCTGCGGCAAGGCGGACGTGTGAGAGTTGCGCGCGCTTTGTCATTTGGGGGTCCGTTTCTGTTGGCAGGATGCGCCAACTGACGCTTCCTGACGCGACCTAACCATGATGTGGGTCAATCTCGCGCCATGCGATTACCGCCTTGCTTCAGCCGTCTTCCTCCGGTCATCTAGGCGTCCCCATTCCTCAACCACGCAAACAAGCATGTCCTCCAAACTGAAATGGCTGGCGCTGCCCTTCGCCGTCGCAGTCCTCGGTGCTGCGGCTGCACCATGGACTCTCTCGGGCGACGCGTTGCGCCGCGAGCTTGCCGAACAGGTGATGCACACGACCGGCCTGCGCGCCTCGGCGGAAGGCAAAGCCACTTTCGCCGTGCTGCCCCGCCCGCGCATCAAGCTCGAAAACGTCATCATCTCCGACGAGAACGGCGCGCTGGTCATCAATTCCGATGTGTTGAAAGGCAATCTGCGCATCCTGCCGCTGCTGGCAGGACGCATGGAGCTTGCCTCGGTGCAATTGATTTCGCCCGATATCGCCTATGATCATCATGACGCGCCGATCAGTCGGCAAGGTGCGATTGCGCGCGCCAGCGACGCGCTGCCCGCGACGCCAGAGGCCGCCGGTGCCGATGAAGCGCGGCTGGGCACAATCAGCATCGTGGACGGCGCAGCCCGCGTGAAAATGCGCGGTGCGACCGACAGTCTTGTCATCGACAACATCAATCTCAGCCTCGACTGGCCGCGTCTCAGCGCACCGGCATCGATCAATGGCAGCGTGTCGTGGCAAGGGGAAACTGCGGAAATCGCAGCCTGGCTCAGCAAGCCAGCTGCCGTGCTGCGCGGCGACGTTTCCTCCGCCACGCTCAAAATTGAATCGCCGAGCCTGCAGGCCAGCGCCAATGGAAGTGTCGCCGCAAGTCCGCGTATGCAGTTCGAGGGGCGCGTCAACGCCGCCAGCCATTCGATGCGCGCGCTGCTGGCTTCCTTTGGCATGCGCACGCCCCTTCCCGGCCCACTCACCAATGTATCGCTGTCAGGCGACGCGCGCGCCTCTCTGCGCTCGCTCGCGCTGTCGGGGTTGCGCATGAGTATTGACGGCAATGCCTTCGAAGGGGCGCTTTCCGTGCAAGCCACGAATTATCGCCCCAGGATTTCCGGTACGCTCGCCAGCGACTTGCTGGTCCTGGCCCCCATGATGACTGACCTGCCCAGTCTCAACGGCTCCGAAGGACAGTGGAGCCGCGACCCGCTGTCACTGGCGAGCCTGGATTTCGCAGATATAGACATCCGCTTCTCGTCGACACGCATGCGCATCGGCCGCGCGATTTTCGACGATGCGGGCTGCTCCCTGCAGCTTTCCAATGGCCATCTCGACATCACCATCGGCCAGGCCCGCGCCTATGGTGGCCAGATCAAGGGGCGCCTCAGCCTTACACCCGGAGAGCGCGGCATAAACCTGCTGGCCACTGGCGTGTTCTCGAAGGTCGATGCCGGTGCCGTCATGAAAGAGGCGCTGCGTTCGATCCGCCTGACCGGCGAGACCAGCGGACAAATCACATTGGAAGGCTCGGGCGGCAGCGTCGCCGACATCGTTCAGTCTCTGGACGGATCTGCCCAGCTGTCTTTTCGAAACGGAGATATTCTCGGGCTGGATCTCGAGCAGGCACTCCGGAGGCTTGAAAAACGCCCCCTCTCGATCATCACCGAAGTGCGCAGCGGCCGCACGGGATTCGACAGCGTCAGCGTTTCAGCGCAGCTGAACGACGGGATCGTCGCTGTTCAGGAGGCAACCGTTTCCGGACTTGGCGTGCAACTCGCCGTGACCGGCACGGCCTCGCTCATCGAGCGTACGCTGCACTTGCGCGCCATGGCACGCCAGAGCGGCCCCACTGCGGCCAGCCGCGAAAACGGGCCGCAATTGATGCTCGACATCAAGGGCCCATGGGACGACCCTTCCCTTGTCTTCGACCGGGAAAGCCTGATCCGTCGTTCCGAGGCCGCCGCGCCGTTGATGCGCGCGCTGAGCAAGATTCCACCTGTCAGCGCGACGACCCCACCGGCCCCCTGAGCCGCGTCAATGCCGCCGCGATCAGGAGTATCAGGCCGACAGTGCCGATCAGCAGTGTGGATATGGCGTTGATCTCCGGCGTCACGCCGAGCCGGACCTGACTATAGATGCGCATCGGCAGCGTGGTCGTTCCAGGCCCCGAGGTGAAGCTCGCCAACACGAAATCATCAAGTGAAAGTGTGAACGCGAGCAGGAAACCCGCAGCAAGTGCTGGCCAGATCAGTGGCAGGGTCACGAGGCGGAAGGTCGCCGCGGGTGTCGCGCCCAGATCCAGTGCCGCTTCCTCCAGCAACCTGTCGAATGTCGACAGCCGCGCCTGCACCACGACGGTCACAAAGCACAGGCCGAGCGTTGTGTGGCCGACAACAATGGTCCAGAAGCCGCGATCGAGATCGAGACCGACAAACAGCAGCAACAGCGACAGGCCGATAATGACTTCCGGCATGACCAGCGGCGCGAAGAGCATGCCAGCCATCAGCATGCGCCCACGAAAACGCCCGAACCTTTGCAGGGCGAAAGCCGCCATCGTGCCAAGCAGGGTGGACAGGACGGCAGACACCAAAGCCACGCGCAGGCTCACCATGGCGCTGGCGATCAGCGCATCATTGGCCAGAAGCGAGCCATACCAGCGCGTCGAAAAACCGCCCCAGACCGTCACCAACCGCGAGGCGTTGAAGGAATAGATCACAAGCAGTGCAATCGGCAGGTACAGAAAGCCAAAGCCGATGGCGAGCACGGCGAGATGGACCGGGCGAAGGCCACACTTCATGATTCACGATCCTTCAACTGCATGCGCTCATGCCAGAGGATCGGCACCAGCAGCATCAGCAGAAGCACAATCGCCACGGCGCTCGCCGCAGGCCAGTCGCGATTTTCAAAAAACTCGTTCCACAGAATGCGGCCAATCATCAACGTGTCGGACCCACCCAAGAGATCGGGGATAACAAACTCACCCAGCGCCGGAATGAACACCAGCAGCGCGCCTGCAACAATGCCGGACCATGCGAGCGGTACGGTGATGCGCCAGAAGGTGCGCAGCGGCGTCGCGCCCAGATCGGCGGCCGCCTCCAGCAGCGTGGGATCCTGCCGATCGAGCGCCGTATAGAGCGGCAGGATCATGAATGGCAGATAGGAGTAGACAATGCCGATCAGCACTGCGGTTTCGCTGGCGAAGATCGACAGCGGCGCGTCGATGAGGTGGAGGCTCATCAGGGCATTATTGAGCAGGCCTTCGTCCTTGAGGATCATGATCCAGGCGTAGATGCGGATCAGGAAGCTCGTCCAGAATGGCGCAATGGCGAGCAGAACCAGTGCGGGGCGCCAGCGCGCCGGTGCCCGTGTCATCGCATGGGCAAGCGGGAAGGCGATGATCAAGGTCATGACGGTTGCCATTGCCGCCAGACGCAGCGACGAGAGACAGGCGGCGAGATAAAGATTGTCGTCGAAGATGAGCGCATAGGCATCGAGCGACAGGCTTTGCAGCTTCTCAGATAGCCCGGCAATTCCATCACTGAAGAAAAAAGCCGGTTCATAGGGCGGCTGCGCGATGGCGGGGCGCGAGAGCGAGATCCTCGCGACCAGAGCGAAGGGCGCGAGGAAAAACAGCAGCAGCCAAAGCGCCGGAAAACCCAAGATGAGGCGGCGCAGGAGGCTCATCGCAGCAGCGCCCGCGCGCTCTCGGGCGCGAAGGACACGAAGACACGCGCCCCGCGATCCCAGTGTGTCCCGGCCTCCGTCTGTGGCTGGCGCGCAAGCACCATGTCGCCAGATTCGAGCCGGATGCGCCACGTGGAAAAGCCTTCGCGAAACACGTGGTCGACGATCTCGCCAGCCCCGCCATTGGTGGCGAAGATGCCGACAGATCCGAGCCTGACATGTTCGGGCCGCACCGAAATCGTGACGCGCGTCCCAAGCGGCGGCGGCTCGCGGCAAGCAGCCTCCAGTTCGAGACCTTGGCGCGTCTGGATGGACACGCCGCCCGGCATGAATTGCAGCACGCGGCCTTCGAAAAAGTTCGTTTCCCCGACAAAACCCGCAACGTGACGCGTCGCCGGCTCCTCGTAGACCTGACGCGGCGCACCGACCTGATCGATGGCGCCCGCGCGCATCACCGCCATGCGAGTGGCCATCACCATGGCTTCGTCCTGGTCATGCGTGACGACAATAAAGCTCGTGCCTGTTTCGCGTTGCAACTGCATGAGTTCGAATTGTGTTTCGTGGCGCAGCTTGCGGTCGAGCGCGGCGAGCGGTTCGTCGAGCAGCAGCAGCCTCGGGTTTTTTACCAGCGCCCGCGCGAGTGCCACGCGCTGCTTCTGGCCGCCGGACAATTGATCGGGCCGACGCTGACCCATATCCCCCATCTGGACGAGGCGCAGCATGTCGGCGACGCGCATCGCGATATCGGCACGCCGACGCCCTTCCTGTTCCAGGCCGAAGGCGATGTTCTGCGCCACGCTCATATGCGGAAAGAGTGCGTAGGACTGGAACATCATATTCACCGGCCGCAGATGTGGCGGAAGATGTGTGATGTCGACGCCATCGAGCTGGATGCGCCCGCTGTCGGGCGTCTCGAAACCGGCAACGAGCCGCATCAAGGTGGACTTGCCGCAACCGGAAGGCCCAAGCAGGGCAAAAAACTCGTTGGCCGGGATGTCAAGCGACACGTCGTGCAGGGCCACGACCCCGCCATAGGATTTGGACAGGCGCTCAAGTCGCAGAAGGGGTTTTGCCGTTTGCACCAAATCAGTCCCTGTCTGCCATCGACTCGGCCCACCACATGAAAAAGCACCGCAAGATGGCCGAGCCCGTGGCGCGCTTCAAGCCTTTCGGCGCGCGGCAGTAAGTGTGTTCGACATCAGCATGGCAATGGTCATCGGGCCGACCCCGCCTGGAACCGGCGTGATCGCGGCGGCGCGCACGGCAGCGGCGGAAAATTCCACATCACCCACGAGCCGGGTCTTCGGTTCACCCTTGGCGTTCAGGCCTTCACCGGGCACGCGGTTGATGCCGACGTCGATGACAATGGCACCCGGCTTGATCCACGCGCCCTTGATCATTTCGGGAATGCCGACCGCCGCCACGACAATATCGGCGCGGCCGACAATATCAGCGAGATCGCGCGTGCGCGAATGCGCCATGGTGACCGTCGCACTCTCCGCCAGCAGCAATTGCGCCATCGGCTTGCCGACAATGTTCGAGCGCCCGATCACAACGGCATTCTGTCCCGCAATGGGGCATCCCAGGACGAGACAGGCCGCCTGCAGCAGGATCAGCGACCCGGCCGGGGTGCACGGCACGAGCGCACGCTTGCGGTCACCGATGGCGAGCAACCCGGCATTGACGGGGTGAAAGCCGTCGACATCCTTGGCGGGCGAAATGGTTTCAAGCACCACTTGCGCGTCGATCTGCTTCGGCAAAGGCAATTGCACAAGAATGCCGTGGATGGCCGGATCAGCATTGAGCTTTTCAACCAGCGCCATCAACTCGGCCTGTGTCGTCTCGCGCCCAAGCGTGTGCTGCACCGAATGAAAGCCGCAGGTCTCTGCCGCCTTGCCCTTGGATTTGACATAGACCTGACTGGCCGGGTCTTCACCGACGAGCACGACAGCAAGGCCGGGGCGCACACCTTGGGCGATGAGATCCGCAGCGCCCTTGGCGACCTCGGCGAGAACCTGCGCGGCAACGGCCTTGCCATCAATGAGCAGCGCACCTTGGTCGGACTGAATTAGAACATCGCTCATCGGTCGGTGTCTCCTGAAAGGCTGCAGCCTGCTTTTAGGGTGTCATGCGATTGGTGCCAAGGAGGAGGGAATCAAAAAGGCGGCCCTCGCGGACCGCCCTTTCAAAATCACACGGTCTGAAAAAATCAGCCGACGATCTCGTTGCCGGCGAACCATTGCGCAATTTCCATCGCGGCGGTTTCCTCGGCGTCCGAACCGTGAACCGAATTCTCGCCCATGTTCAGCGCAAATTCCTTGCGGATCGTGCCGGCGTCGGCCTTCTCGGGGTTCGTGGCGCCCATGACTTCGCGATACTTCAGAATGGCGTTCTCGCCTTCCAGAACCTGCACGACTACGGCGCCGGCCGTCATCTGCTCGACGAGCTCACCGAAGAAGGGACGCTCCTTGTGGACACCATAAAAAGTCTCGGCCTGGCCGCGCGTCATGTGGACACGCTTCTGGGCGATGATGCGCAGGCCAGCGGCTTCGATCTTGGCGTTGACGGCACCCGTCAGGTTGCGGCGCGTGACATCGGGCTTCAGAATGGAAAACGTGCGCTGGATCGCCATGGGAACTTGGTCCTGAATAGGGGAAATCGATGCGCGGCTTATAGCGGGGCGGCGGCGCAGGGGCAACCGCCCTCTCCTGCCTCTGGTGTCTCACGCCCTCCGGGCTCTTGCCTCTCACGCCCTCCGGGCTCTTGCCTCTCACGCCCTCCGGGCTCTTGCCTCTCACGCCCTCCGGGCTCTTGCCTTCTTATCCCCCACGGGCGACAAGCCGCGACATGATCCACCTCAACGACCTGACCTACCGGCTGGGGCCGCGACTGCTGTTCGACAAGGCGACCGTCGCCTTGCCGGCCAATGCCCGCGTCGGCTTCGTGGGCCGCAACGGCACCGGCAAGACCACCCTCTTCCGCATGATTTCCGGCGAGCTCGCCCCCGAGGACGGGTCGATCAATTATCCAGCCCGTGCTCGGCTGGGCCGCGTCGAGCAGGAAGCGCCGGGCGGCCCCGGCACGCTGATCGACTTCGTGCTGGAAGCAGACAAGGAGCGCGCGAGCCTCCTCGTCGAGGCCGAAACCGCGACCGATCCGCATCGCATCGCCGAGATCCAGACCCGCCTCGTCGACATCGGCGCCCATTCCGCGCCGGCGCGCGCGGGCACCATCCTGTCGGGGCTGGGCTTCGACCACGCCGCGCAGCAGCGCTCGCTGTCCGAGTTTTCCGGCGGCTGGCGGATGCGTGTGGCGCTCGCCGCCGTGCTCTTTGCGACCCCCGACCTGTTGCTGCTCGACGAGCCAACCAATTATCTCGATCTTGAGGGCACGCTCTGGCTGATCGAATACCTCAAGACCTATCCCGCCACGATCCTCGTCATCAGCCATGACCGCGACCTGCTCGATGCCGTCTGCGACCACATCCTGCATCTCGACCGCGCGAAACTGACGCTGTGGAAGGGCAATTACACCAGCTTCGACAAGCAGCGCCGCGAATTGCAGGCGATCCAGCTCAAGCACAAGAAGAAGCAGGACGACCACCGCCGCCATTTGCAGGATTTCGTGGACCGGTTCCGCGCCAAGGCCACCAAGGCCCGCCAGGCGCAGTCGCGCCTGAAAATGCTGGCGAAGATGGAGCCGATCTCCGCCATGGTGGATTCCGACGTCCTGCCGTTCTTCCTGCCCTCCCCACAGAAGGAATTGTCGCCGCCGATCATTGCGATGGAAAGCGCCAGCGTCGGCTATGACGAGCGCGTCATCCTTTCGCGGCTGTCGCTCAACATTTCCAACGACGACCGCATCGGCCTGCTGGGCTCCAACGGCAACGGCAAGTCGACCTTCGCAAAGCTGCTCGGCGGCCGCCTGAAGACCATGTCGGGCTCGCTGCGCCGCTCGTCGAAAATGGAAGTGGGGTTTTTCGCGCAGCACCAGATCGACGATCTCGACGCCAATGGCACGCCCTACACGCATGTCGCGCCGCTGATGGTGGACGGGACGGAAGCCAAGATCCGCGCCCGCGTGGCGCAGATGGGTTTTCCCAATGTGAAATCCAACACGCGCGTCAGCGAATTGTCGGGCGGCGAAAAGGCGCGCCTGCTGATGGGGCTGGCAACGTTCCATGGGCCGCATCTGCTGATCATGGACGAACCCACCAACCATCTCGACATCGACAGCCGCGCGGCGCTGATCGAGGCAATCAATGAATATGAGGGCGCGGTCATCCTTGTTTCGCATGACCGCTATCTGCTGGAAGCCTGCGCCGACCGGCTGTGGCTGGTCTCGGGCGGCACTGTCTCGGCCTTCGACGGCGACATGGACGAGTATACGAAATATGTGCTCGAACAGGCCGGTGCCGAACGCGAGGCCAGGCGTCGCGCCGAGCGCGAGGAACGTGGCGAGGATGCACCAAAGGCCGACACCCGCAATGCGCAGGACCAGCGAACCGCCAAGCGCGAAGCCAAAAAGAAGCTCGATGCGCTCGAAGACAAGATGGCCCAATTCCAGAAGCTGATGGCGCGCATCGACGACGCTCTGGCCGCCCCCGATGCCTTCACCCGCGACACGGCAAAGGCCACCCAGCTTTCCGCGCAACGGGCCGAGCTGGAACGCGCGCTGGCGCGTGTAGAAGAGGAATGGCTGGCCCTGAGCGAAGAGCTCGAGGCGGTTTAGCGGCCATCATTGCGAGTGCGCGCCAAAGCGTAGGTCGTCAGTCAGTCAACAGCCCGTCATTGCGAGCAAAGCGAAGCAATCCAGAGGCCGCGCGTGAGGCCTTTCGCAGATCGCAACTCTTGCACTCAAGGGCAAATATGCGGGTCTGGATTGCTTCGCTCCGCTCGCAATGACAGCGCTCCCTCACCTCGTCATTGCGAGGAGCCGAAGGCGACGCGGCAATCCATCTTCGCGTGTTGCCGCAAGGATCCCTTGCTTCCCTCCGCTCGCAATGCCGGCGATTAATTGCCCATCTTCGGGTCAATCGCGTCCTTCAGCCGCTTGCCGGTTTCTTCCGACGTGGCGGCGAAAATCTTGATGACCTTTTCGATCGACGCCGCCGGTGCCGGGTCGATTTCAAGTTTGGCGGATTGCGCGTCCTTCAGGAATTCCGCGTCTTCGATCATCTTGTCGAAGCCTGCGCGAATGGCGGCGATGCGGTCTGCAGGAATTCCCGGAGGGGCCACGACGGGACGCGCGGCGGATTTTTGCGCGAGGAACAGCTCCATCACCTCGCGGTCTGCCGGATTTTTCACATAGTCCATCGCCAGAGGCACATCCTGCAAGTCCGGCATCTTTTCAGTGGCAACCTGCAAGAGGACCCGGATCTTCTTGTCACGCAGGAAATCGGGCTTGCGGGTCTTCACGTTGGACCAAGACCAATCGCCCATGCCCTGCACCTCGCCGCGCTCCATAGCGAGCACCGCTTCCGTGGTACCCTTGTACCCCGAGATGATCTTGAATTTTGTACCCAGCAGCGCATTCAACATGCGCGGCGTTGTTTCGGTGTCGATATGCGGGCCAGTGCCACCGACGAGCATTTCCTGCTGCATCACATCTTCGATTTTCAAGAACGGCGTTGCCGACCAGGCGATCACCACCGCGGTTTCCGACGAAAGATTGCCGACCCAGTTGAATTTCGACAGGTCGAAACGCACGCCCTGAGGATTGGTGAATTTCGCGGAAAAAACGCCGCGTTGCAGAAGCCCCATCGTGGTGCCATCTTTCGGCGACACGTTATAAATCTGGTTGGCGGCGGTCAGCGATCCGGCACCCGGCAAATTCTGCACGATGACGGCCGGATTGCCGGGGAGGAACCGGCCGATATGGCGTGACATCAGGCGTCCCTGCGCATCATAGCCGCCGCCGGAATCCGCGCCGACAATGATGGTGATGCTCTTGCCGGTGTAGAAGTCGGACACGGCATCGGCGCGGACAGAGACGCTCGCCAGGCACAGGCCTGACGCCAGGCTTCCGGCGAAGAGCATGCCCCGCTGGCAGACATTCACTTGCGTGCTGTGACGAGACATTCTTGTTCCTCCGGGGCACCGCTTCAGGTGCGGCTTTGCTGACATCTTACTTCGGAACCCCGGGGGCAACAATCCTGCGGACTGACGTGCATCAATGCCTGCGTCACAGAACCTGCCCAAGTTGCAAGCGGGATAATGGCATTGTTTTCAATCCGCGTTTCCCAGAGGAGTTGCTATGCACGGATCAGGAATTGCGTGCACTTTTCTTGGCAAGCTTGACGCCGCGTTGCGCAAACGGCTTGAGCCCCTCCTCGATCCCGTGTCGCTGCGCACCGATCAGGTCCTGATCACACCCGATCAGCCCATCGAGCACGTCACCTTCCTGCGCAGCGGGCTCGCGACGATTTCATGCCTGGGCGCGGGACGACAAACCTCAGTCGCCCTGGTCGGGCCGGACAGCTTCGCCGGGCATTGCCTGATGCTGGCGCGCGAGCGATCAATCCGCCAGACGCAGATGCAGATCTCGGGCACGGGCTATCGCATGCGAGCCGCCCATATCAAGCGCATGGCGGACGAGGAACCCGCATTCAAGGTCGCATTGCTCCATTGTGTCGACGACCTGATGCAGCAATTCGCCGAAGCCGCCTTCGCCAATGCCCAATTGACCGTGGAGGCCCGCCTCGCGCGCCTGCTGCTGATGGTTGCCGATCGTCTGGACAGCAGCGACCTTCGCCTGACGCATGACCGGATTGCCCTCATGCTGGGCTGTCGCCGCGCAGGCGTGACGATGAGCCTTCACCTGCTGGAAGGTGAGCACGCCATTCGCGCCACCCGCGCCCACATCCGCCTGCTCGATCGTGCGCGCCTGCGCGACCTGGCCGGGGCGAGCTATCATGGGGCGGGACGGGAACGTTGCGAACCCATCATTCAGGCCCCCGTCGCAGCCGAATCGGCACAGCGTTAGGCCTGCGTGCCAGGCATGGCGCGCAGCGGGACTGGTCCGTTGCGCGCATCCGGCCGTATCCCGGCGCAACAAGAGGGCGAACGGATGACGGCTGTTGCAATCATAGGGGCAGGAATGGCGGGTCTTGCCACTGCCGAACGGCTCCGCGCGGGTGGCATGTCCTGCGTGATCTTCGAGAAAAGCCGCGGCATGGGCGGGCGCATGTCAACCCGCCGCACGGGCGACCTCCAGTTCGACCATGGCGCACAATATTTCACGGCGCGGGGACCTGATTTCGTCACACAGGTTGCGCGCTGGCGTGAGGCCGGCGTGGTCGCGGAATGGGCACCTGGCTCCCATGTCGGCGCGCCGGGCATGACGGCGCCTGCGCGGGCCCTGGCGAGCGGACATGTCTGCGTGACGCAGGCGCAGGTCAACGGCTTCACGCGAACGGCAGATGGCTGGACCGTTCTGGACGACAAGGGTTCGATCAAGGCACAGGGCAATGGAGCATATGCGGCCATTGTGCTCGCCGTCCCCGCACCGCAAGCTATCCCGCTGGCCGCCCGTGCGGGCGCAGACATGCCCGAACTCGCCGGAGCGCGCTATGCGCCCTGCATTGCGCTCATGCTGGCGTTTCCTGCCGATGTCGATCCGGTCCTGCCGGACTGGAGCCGGCCGGATGATGCAGCCATCGCCTGGATCGCCGCTGATTTCACCAAGCCCGGCCGACCTCAGGCCGCGCGCACTTTTGTCGTTCACGCCCGCCCGGACTGGTCAAGAGCGCATATTGATGACCAAGCCGAGGATCTCGTGGCACCGTTGCTCGCCCGTTTTCGCGCCGTGACGGGCCTGACAGCAGAGCCGGCTTACGCCAGTGCGCATCGCTGGCGCTATGCTCTGGTTGAGCAGGAGATCGGACTGCCCTGCCTGTTCGATGCCGGCGCCAGGGTCGGTGCCTGTGGCGACTGGTGCCTTGGCCCGCGCGTCGAGGCCGCATGGGACAGCGGTTGCGCCATGGCCGACACGCTTCTGACCGCGCTCGCGTAAGGCCCCTCTCCCGCAGGAGCTTTGCTGCTGCCAGATAGGTGTGGGAAGGGGAGGCTGGATCCACACCGGCAAGGCGCACGGCACCGAACTGGACCATGCGGCAAACCGCATGATTCGCAGCCAACAGGGGAGTGGACAGAGCGACGCTCGTCCGCTCCGCTGGCCACCTGCTCAGTCGACGTTGAGGCTGGCCCGCGTTTCGCGCGCGAGTTCATCAAGTTTGAGCGGCGCATCACCGAGCCGGTCCATGATCTCGGTCGACAAATAGACAAGCCATTGGCGCGCCAGTTCGGCGTCGCGTGTCTTCAGTTCGAGATCCGCACGGCACGAGGTGAGCTTGCCCTGCAATTCGAGCACGCGCCCCTGAAATTCGGCCGTTACCTCGTCCATACGCGTCTGCAGGGAAACAACCTTGGCTTGCAACTCCGCGGCACGCAAATGCGCGCCGTCCGCTTCGCTCTTGTGCTTCTCAATGACCTTGCGCGCTTCAGCCTCAATGACCTTGTTGCGACGCGCCATTTCCGCAATCGTATCGGCCGCGCGTGTGACCACATCTGTTGTCTGCTGAAGTTCGCGATCTGAAATCAGCTGCCGCGATTCGGCTACACGCTTGGGTTCGAAATTGACGCGCAGCTTCTCTCCCGAATCGCCTGCGCGTTCGCCCTGCGCCGGTTTCAAAAGATGAGCAATCACTGGACCCCCTCACCGCTGACGCGGACCTCACAAATCAACGCCAGAACGTAACTGATTCTGAATCAAATTGAGCCCATCCCTCCAGAAGCCCACAGAAATAATTTCACGGTGCCATCATGTGAGCACCAAAAGACGTCACTGGGTGCAGCAATCACCCGGCCAAAGCAGAACAGGCATCAACTCGCGGGTCGCGCTCCTGCAATACGGATGGACGATTTAACGCTTCGATACGCTCTTTAAACTCATCGCCAATCGTCTTTTTTCAGGATTCATTTTGAGTCGCCGTGCCGGTTCTTCGATTTCGGGACGCGCGTCCTCGGCTTCCGCAAGGTCATACGGCACACCTTGCGCTGCGACAGCTTTCATCGCGCGGGTTTCGCGATGGAGGCCCGTGGGCCCAGTCGCGCTGAAAGATCCGCCCGGTTGCAGCCAGCCTGCGGATGCAGGGACAGCGCCCAACCGATCGCCAGACTGGCTGCACCAAAAGGTGTGGACCGCCCGGTTTTCCTGACAAAGTCGTTTTTCATGTTATGTCTGTTCCCCCCTGCGGCGACAATCGGGCGAGCAGAGCGACAGGGCCGCCAGGCTACGGCAGCCTGAACCTTTGCACAGCGCACGTGTTTTGCACGCAGGATAAGAGAACCGGAGCGGACAATGGTGGAGTTCTTGCGTTTTTATTTCATGTCGGGCGTCTACATCGCCGGCGGCGTGCTGGCCTGTTCGGCCATTGTCGCGATCGTCGAGAAACTGATCGGCATCGATCAGCGTCCGCTCTATCTGATCCGCATGGACAAGTGATCGGCGATCCCGGCAGGCTTGCTCAGACCGCCTGCCGGGGTTCCATCGTTTCGCCTTGACGTGATGCCGGGCTGCGGCATGGCCGCCTGGCTCAGGCGTGAAGACAGCAATAACCCATGATTTGATTGGCGACCCCAGCAGGGCTCGAACCTGCGACCTGCCGCTTAGAAGGCGGCTGCTCTATCCAGCTGAGCTATGGGGCCGAGGCATCGATGAGACGCTCAGTGCGTCCACTGGCCGATGCGACTGGTCTTGAAATTATCGGCATAAGCCATCACCCGGCGGGTGGTCGGGTGCGGTTCCTCGACGCGATAGGAAATGCCCTCGCGCTCGGCATAGGCAACCGCTTCCTCACGGGTCGCAAACCACAGCTTGACCTGGCTTGACGTGTCGGTCGAACTCGTCCAGCCCATCAGAGGCTCGATGGACCTGCCCGCAGGCGCATATTCCAGCAGCCAGGCCTTGGCGCGCGCCGCGCCGGACTGGGTGGCGCTTTTCGCCGGACGAGAGATACGTGCCGTCATGTCAGTCCCGCTCGATACTCAAGAGTGCTGTGCGATGCGTCGTTCCTAGCCTGAAGCCGGGATTCTGCCAAGCCCGCGTGCAGGAAGCTGACGATTGGTCGGGGCAGCAAGATTCGAACTTGCGACCCTCTGCTCCCAAAGCAGATGCGCTACCAGGCTGCGCTATACCCCGATGGCGTGACACATAACCCATTTGATCCCGTCCGCCAACCAGCACGATGACGGATCGACGCACGAAAGCCCGATTGAACATGGGAAAGCATGTCACTTTCCGCGCAATCCGCGTTCCCCGATGCGCATGGACGCTGGCGCAACTGCCGGTCCATCCAACCACTCAGTACCGAAAGTCATCGTCGACGCGCGCACAGAGATAGCCGACGAAGCACTGGCGCATGTCGCCAGTGGCGACCCAGGCTGGCTTGGTGATCTCATCGCGCTGGCAAAACCCCTGCGTGGCGACGTAGCGGTCGTAAATATCGGGGCCACTGCCAAGAACCACCGCACCCCGGGTCGAGACGAGACTGCGCGCCGCGGCGCAGGACATGCGCAAGCTGTCAGGGCGGCCCTGCGCCTGTGCCAGACCCGTCAAGGCGGCACCGGACACACAGGCCGCCAAAAACACTGCCAAGCCTCTTTTCACGTGACTCTCCAGCAGCACATTTCGAAAGAAGGACCAAAAATACCAGCAGATCCCCGGCGAGAGCCTCAAGACCATGACCATGATGATGCTTTTTGTGGCGCATTTCCAGATCGATTCATCCAACCGTTGGAAGACCGCGGATTTACAACTCATGATCGAGACAGATGTGCGTGATCGATCTGTCGGAGAAAGATCACGGCGACGCGCAAAACGGCAAGGACGTCAGCGGAATATGGAATGGCGCAGGCGGTCGCCCGCCTTGAGCCCGATCCGACGCGCCGAGCCGGCGTTGAGCTCAAGAACGGCATAGGCCGGAGCACCGGAGGGAATGATGCGTTCCGACAGAGGCTCGGTGTTTTCGGCCACGTTGATCACGCGACCCGAACGGTCGACAAACACCATGTCGAGAGACAGATAGGTGTTCTTCATCCACATCGAAACCGGCTCTTCACGCTTGAAATCAAACAACATTCCGCGATCCTGCGGCATCGAGCGGCGATACATGAGGCCACGCGCCCGCTGGCTGTCGTCGCGCATCACCTCGACGGAAAATTGGTGCGATCCTGACGCTGTCACAATCTCCAGCGCCTCGAGCGCCGTTTCGACGGCCGCAGAAGAGCCCTGGGCGAAAGCGCGCGCTGGTGCCAGGGCCAGAGCCATGCCGAGACCGAGCGCGAGCACGGCGACAATGCAAGAAGCGCGAAAGGACGTTTGAAGGCTGAAGCGCATATCTACCTCGCGGCCATTGAGAACCGCGGAACCATGCAGCGCGACGGGCGAAGGATCAAGCCCGCGCGCGCCCTCAGTGGGACAGAGGCAGCGAGGTTTCGAGAGGACGAATTTCGGCAGCCATGAGGCCTTTTGGACCATTGCCAAAGCGCACCAGCAAACCATCACCCGGCTTCACATCCATGATGCCGAAACGACGCAACGTCTCCATATGGATGAAGATGTCCTC
>CAIWVR010000347.1 GCA_903916165.1 uncultured Hyphomicrobiales bacterium
AGTCCACGGGCATGTCGTCACGTCTGTACACCTCCAGGGCTGATCGAAACGCAACCGCGGCATCGACGTATCTCTGGCTCTCACCAGAATGCTCTCCGAGGCTTTGCAGCGCATTGCCAAGATTATTATACGCCTTCGCCCAATCGGTCGGCATATCTTCCCGCGTGATGACGTCGAGTGCATTTTGATATGACGCAACCGCGTCTTCCAGCATCTGGCTGGACCCGTGATGCTCTCCAAGACTCAAAAAGCAATTGCCCAGATTGATTTGCGTGGCTGCCCATTCTTTCGGCCGGTCCTGGCGGGTTCTGATCTCGAGCACGCTTCGATAAGCGGCGATGGCTTTCTCGAGCCTTTGGCTGTCACCGTAATGGTCTCCCAGCATGCGCTGCGTGATCGCCAGACTGTTTTGCGTTGTCGCCCATTCTGCAGGCATGTTTTCGCGCGTTCTCACCTCCAAAGCATTCCGGTACGCTACCGCGGCCTCCTCCAGCCTCGGTCCATCTCCAAAATGATCGCCGAGGTAGCGCAGTGCATCTCCCAAATCGTTTTGCGTCCTTGCCCATTCTGCAGGGAGGGCCTCACGCGTACAAACTTCCAACGCATTGCGATAGGCAGCGACCGCTTTCTCGATACGTTGACTGTCGCCTGAAAGCTCGCCAAGGCTGAAGAGAGCATTGCCCAATCGATCTTGGGTGATTGCCCATTTTTGTGCGTTCTTCTCTCGTGTCCACTCATCAGAGGCCAATGCTTCAAAACCGGAGATGGCCGGATAGAGGGCGTTTCTCGCGCCACGCAGATCTGCATATTCCCTGAGCGCCACAGCTGTCTGAAAACGCTGGTTCGGGCCTATGTTCCAGGTGTCTTGCTTCGCAGGCTGCAGAATCCGCTCCAGCAAGTCCCGCGCATTGCCTCGACCACGTCGCGCAAAATCGACGAGTTGCTCAACAGCGCGCGTGTGAAGACTTTCGCTTTTCTCATTCAACATTTCGACGACGGGCCGGAGATCGGATCCATCCGCACGGCGTCGCGCAATATCGAGCAATCTTTTGACCGCAGCAAGCGTCAGAAAGTTCAATGAAATGCGATATGCAATGATCATCCATTTGGCGTAATGGCTTGGATCATCGACACCGCTGACCTGCTCGAACTTGAGGCTATGGTCCCACAAATCATAATAACTGACAATCGTATCTGCTTTGACGGCCTCAATCAGTGTGTAGATCACGAAGGTAAATGGGCCTGCGTCAGGTGCCACGCGAAAGCCATATCCATTCTCCTGAAGCAAGGAAAAGGCGATGGGCGTCAGAACAAAAAGGAAGCTGACCGCGATCTTCACTTCTGCATGCAAGTCCCCGCTGATAATGATCAGTTTCCGATCGAGTGGCAGGCTCTCCTCGGCCTCATCTTCGTCGAGGCTCCAATGCTGGAATACAGCAACAATTCCAAGGATGCCGATAATGATGGGCAATAATCCCCATGGCCAGGGCAGAAAAACCGCGGCCCCAGTCATGAACAGGAAGAAGAAGATGACAGATGGAATGCGCAGACGAGAGGTGTGCCAGTGCGTCCCGATGATCCAGCTGAACCCTTTGAGCAAAGCGCGACCGAAGGATCTCAGCGCCTTCCAAATCGCGCTCATTTTCGATACTTCGCCCACCTTCCTTGGCTTCCCGCCCTTCAGGGTGAGGAGCCCATAGAGAAGCGCGAAAATGAGGACCAGCGAGAGCGCTGAAACGGCAGAGCCTAGCGGCGAGGGCACCGATATGTGCGACATATACTTGGCAATCTGTTCCAAAAGTGCCCCCACACGTCTTCTATTAAAATTTCGACATTAGTTTTCCGTATTTAGACATGAGACATCCGACTTAAATTGCTCAAGCAGAATCTGCCTGATCATCAGGTTATCGGAAGTATCATCACCTGACTCTATAGTGATTCGGGTTTGCGCGGAGTGAAATTCCGGCGGTTCTGACAGGCTCCTGAAGAGCTCCGTGCCATCGGCTTCCTATGTCGTGATGCGCGATTTTGGAGCGGCAGACCTCGCCCTACGTTGGATGGATCAAGGGGCAGACCAGTTTTTCAGGCCTGTCGATCTCAAGGTAAGGCGTCGGCACAACCAGCAATGCGGGACATCCGGGAGAGAGCCCATACGGCGCTTGCGGCCCAGGCGTCGGATTTCTCTCGAAGGCCAATCGGCCATTTGCGTGCCGGAACATGGTCCGCGTGCCACGCAAAACATCGAAGAGCATCGCTCCAACGTTGATGTCTGCACCACCCGCCAGTTTTGCGACGCAACTGCCCCACGCGTCCGCAAGTCCATTGTGAGGTCTTTTTATCTAAGAAAGTTACGTTTTTATGTTTTAAGAATCTTTTATGTTACATATATAATATATTTAGTATAATTCGATGTTTTTACATGAATGTTTGAATTCCATCGCGTCCTTGAAACGAGCGGGCTCGCCCCCCGTCGCGTATCCCGATTGACGAGAGGCAGCAGCGCCCGAACAGAAAATGACGATGCCAGCGTCCGATCAGCCCATATCTGGCTGGCGACATGCGGGGCTGAAGTGACCTGCTGCGCCCCCTGGACCCGCGCGTGCGGCCCCCTCGGCCATAGCGCCACCATCGATCATGAACTACCATTCAAACGGGATCACCCCGGCGTTGCCGCCCACGCCGGCAAAGTCCCGGAACTCCAGAGGCATCAACCCCTCCATACGTCCCGCGGCGGATTGAGAACCATATTGCGCGATCTGCCTGATCTGCCGGGCCACTCAAGGGAACAGGACATGCGCTTAGGCATTTGGGCACCCCTTCCGCACACGATCCGGCCTGAAGCCGAGATCATGATCGCGCTCGACGAACTGGGGACGCACGGCCTCGGCCTGCCGCAGGACAGGTCGTTTCGTTTCCTCGTGGACATCGTCCTTCGCGCGGAGGAGCTTGGCTTCGACACCACGCTCGTGGCCGAACGACTGGTCGCACGGGATCTCGAAAGCTGGGTGGTCTCCTCCGCCCTCGCCGTGCTGACGAGCCGCATCCAGATCATGACCGCGGTACATCCCGGCATGATCCAGCCGCAAATGGTCGCAAAGATGGGGGCCTCGCTTGATCGTCTGACAGGCGGGCGTTTCGCCGTGAACGTGATCCCGGGCCGCCGCGCGCAGGAATTTGAT
Organism: uncultured Hyphomicrobiales bacterium; assembly: GCA_903916165.1. Taxonomy (GTDB): domain Bacteria; phylum Pseudomonadota; class Alphaproteobacteria; order Rhizobiales; family Beijerinckiaceae; genus Terripilifer. The sequence continues at coordinate 3,180 of CAIWVR010000347.1, forward strand.
CTGTTCGGCAATGGCTCCTGGCTCGCCGATACGCAGCAGCGCTACAAGCGCATGCAGGAGTTCATCGATGTCCTCGACGGCATGTGGACGCAGAAGGCCTACAATCTTGAAGGCGAGTACTACAAGGTCGCCGAGGGCGAACTGACGACGCGCCCGATGACGCACCCGCGCCCGCCGATCTTCGCGGCGAGCGGTTCGGATTATGGCAAGGAGATTATCGCGCAATATTGCGACACCTGGTTCATCTCACATGAGCCGGGCCTTGCGGCCTATGAGTCCAATACGCACAAGATCGCCACCGACATTGCCGACATGCGCGCACGCGCGGGCCGGCACGGTCGAACGCTGGGCTATGGCCTGAGCACCTATGTGATCTGCGCCGACACGCTCGACGCTGCCCTGCACGAGGCAGCGGAAATGGAACAGATCCCGGAGGCGAATGTCGCCGCCAAGGCCCTTGGCGCGGGCCTCGTTGGCACGCCCGACATGATCGCAGATCGCATCAGGCGCTATGAGGATGACGGCATCGCTTGCCTGATGCTCCAGTTTCATCCCATGAGAGAGGGGCTGGAGACATTCGCCGCAAAAGTCATGCCGCTGATCCGGTGAGCGGCTTCACTTGGAAGCCATGATCTCCTTCACGGGGCGGATGACATCAGGCGGCGTCGCATAGATCCCGCTCACCAGCGCCTGGACCTCCTCACCGGACATCGGGCTGACGTCAAGGCTCATCTTATGCGCTTCCTCGATGAAATCTGGGCTCGACACCACTTTCATGAAAGCCTCCCGCAGGATCTTGACGCGATCGGCGGGAACGTCGGGCGGCGCGACGAAGGGACGTCCGGCTGCAAGCCAGCTTAACGAGAAGGCGATCTGCGCGCGGCTCGACGGATCCTTGATGAAATCGGTGATCAATGGGGTGTCGGGCAGCGCCGGATGTTTTTCGGACGCCAATTGCACGAGCACGCGAATCTCGCCGTCGGCGATCTGCTTTCCATGCGAGGCGAGCATGCCGGACACAAACCAGCCGGTGCGGCCCATGATCTCGCCGCGCTCGGCCGCCATGGAGAGTTCGGGATTGCCCTTGTAACCCTCGATGATCTTGAATTTCGTGCCGAGGATCTGGTTCATCAGCCGCGCGTAGACCGAATCCGCTGTCGCCGCGCCGCTCGTGCCCACCAGCATTTCACGGCTGAACGTATCCTGAAACGTCCGGACCGGCGAATTCGCCCAGGCGACAACGACAGGGATTTCCTTGCTGGGACTGCCCAGCCAGTTCATCCGGCGTCCGTCATAACGGGCGTTCTCGACA
>CAIWVR010000348.1 GCA_903916165.1 uncultured Hyphomicrobiales bacterium
CGAGGGTACGAAAATCGGCAACATGCTCTGGAAAGGTGCCGCGCTGGGACCGGACTTTGCCGAGCGCATCGTCACCTTGATGCGGCTGACGGTTCTGGACGAGAGCCGCGTCCAGCCGGGTGTGCGCGGCGCGCCGGTCTATCTGATTGGCGCGATGGACAAGGACAAGCTCTGGCGGCTGAAGCCGCAGAACCTGATCGCTGGCCTGCCGCTGCTGGCGGAGCATCTGTCATGAGCGCGCCAGATCCGGCCCTGCCGATGGATATCGTCCGCGAGGTCGGCATCGTGCTGGCGCGCCGTGCGCTCGACAATCCTTGGATCGACCATCTCTGGTCGCCCCACGGCGTGCTGTTCCCGGTACCCGACTGCGCCGCGGGCGAACTGCTCTCGGAGGAGGGCGACGTGCGCCTCGTCTTTGCCGGTGCCGCGACCGTGCAGCTTTATGTGCCGGAGACCGCCAATTACCGCGACAATCTCAGCACCGGCACGCCGCTGCTGTGGATCGCCGCGCGCACCAATGAGGGCGGCACGCCTGATTTCCTGCGGGTCACCGCCGACCCGACCGAGGGCGAGGCCTGGCACGAGGCTGGCTCTGAAATCGTTGCCACCGTGGTGATGCCGGACGACATTGCGGCATGGATCGCCGCCTTCGTCGACGCCTTCCATGTCGAGCAGGTGTTCCAGAAGCGCCAGCGCGATCGCAGCGAGCGCAAGGCGCGCGGTTTCGGGCACAAGCCCGGCGGCGGGCAGGAGACCGGGCTGTGACTGACAAGGAAGCCTTTCTGTCGCGCTGGTCGCAGCGCAAGCGCCAGATTGCCGAGGAGGCCCGCAAGGCTGCGGAGGCCGCCCCCGCGACGACGCCTGAGCCCGAGGCGGAGGACGAACCTTTCGACCTGTCCCTGCTGCCTGACCTCGAGGTGCTGACGGCGCAGACCGACATGAGCCTGTTCCTGCGCAAGGGCGTGCCGGATGAATTGCGCAACGCCGCCCTGCGCAAGATCTGGGCGCTCGACCCCGCGATTCGCGATTATGTCGGCGATGCGCTGGATTATGCCTGGGACTGGAATGCGCCCGGCGGCGTTCCAGGCGGCGGCGAGCTCGGTGTCGGCTTCGATACCGCGAAAATGGTCGCCCAGATTTTCGGAGACCAGCCCGCCGACAAAAATGTGATCGGGGATGCTGCGCCGCAGCAAGAGCGCGCCGGGGGGCCGGATTCTGCAGCGGAACTGGTTGAGGAAAGGCCGCCATTGGACCTGGCTGTTCCGGAAAACGCCGCAGGGCCACGCACATCTGTGCAGGTTCAGCTTGAGCTGGTCCCTGCGGAGCCGATAGTTGCACCGCACAAAAATCGTCGGCACGGGGGCGCTGTCCCCACAGCCTAGTCTGAAAGTCTAATGTTTCCTGTTTATTGCTCGTTTATGACAGTTTAAGCTTCATCCTTCATCGGTAATCCGATGCGGGACATCGATTTTCGGTGATCAGGGGCGGATGGATCCGGGGAGCGACGTTTGGGCACGTCCGAGAGCGCGGTCATGGTAGCGGTTGACGAGATCGACACCCTCCGGGGGGCCGAATACGCCTTGCTGTCTGTCCTGCTCGGCCAGGCACCGCGTGCGGATCTGCTGGCGCGCGTCGGCGGCTTGCGCGGTGACGCCACCCCGCTCGGGCTCGCTCATATTGATCTCGCCAACGCGGCGCAGGCCTCGAACGAGACTCTGGCCGGGCGTGAATATTTCAATCTTTTCATTGGTGTCGGGCGTGGTGAGCTGCTGCCGTACGGCTCCTGGTACCTGACTGGCTTCCTGCACGAGCGGCCGCTGGCGCGCGTGCGCGAGGACCTGGCCCTTCTCGGTATCGAGCGCTCCGACATGACCCGCGAACCGGAGGACCACATCGCGATCCTCTGCGAGATCATGGCCGGGCTGGCTGAAGGCGAGTTTCAAACGGATGTCGCCGCGCAGCAGCGCTTCTTCGACCGCCATCTCGCGCCATGGGCGGCACGATTCTTCGCTGACCTTGAGACAACAGGGTCAGCTTCTTTCTACAAATCTGTCGGCCGACTGGGTCGTACTTTTATGGAACTCGAGGCGGAAGCGTTCAAGCTGCCTCACTGAGGCAGCCCGCTTTTGCCGGCAAGGCCATCATGAACCGGAGGGAACGGGTTATGAGCACATCAGACAAGACGACGCGTGCCATCGACCGCCGCGCATTCTTCCGCGCAGGCGGGGGCGCTGCCGTGGTTGCGGCGGCGTCGCTGGCGACCGGCGCGGAACCCGCTGTCGCCGCTGAATCGGACACCGAGCGCAAGAAGGCGCGCTACACGGAATCCGAACACGTCAAGACGTTCTATCGCGTGAACCGGTACTGAGGGGGATCCGTTCCATGCTGACGAAAAGAAAAGAGGCCTCGGCCTCACGTGCGCGTCTGTCGGGCATTGCCGCGGGCCTGGCTTCCGGTGTCCTCGACCGCCGCGCGTTCCTGCGCCGTTCGGGTCTTGCCGCCGGTGGCGTCGCTGCTCTGGGCTCGCTGTCGCTGGGTGCCGTGCGCCGCGCCGAGGCCGGCCCGGTGGCTGCGGGCGTCAAGAGCGAGATCAAGAAAAACATCTGCACCCATTGCTCGGTCGGCTGCGGCGTCGTGGCGGAAGTGCAGAACGGCGTCTGGGTCGGGCAGGAGCCCGCCTATGACAGCCCGATCAACCGTGGCTCTCATTGCGCCAAGGGGGCCTCGGTGCGCGAGCTCGTGCATGGTGATCGCCGCCTGAAATATCCGATGAAGCTCGTGAATGGCGAATGGACCCGCGTGGGCTGGGACCAGGCCATCAGCGAGATCGGCGACAAGATGAACGAGATCCGCGCCAAGAGCGGTTCCGATTCCGTCTATCTGCTGGGCTCCGCGAAATTCTCCAACGAGGGTGCCTATCTCTTCCGCAAGTTCGGCGCCTTCTGGGGCACGAACTCTGTCGACCATCAGGCCCGCATCTGCCATTCGACCACGGTGGCGGGCGTCGCCAACACCTGGGGTTATGGCGCGCAGACCAATTCCTACAATGACATCCGCAACGCCAAGACCATCATCTTCATGGGGTCGAATGCGGCCGAAGCCCATCCCGTGTCGCTGCAGCACGTGCTGACCGGCAAGGAGATCAACCGCGCCAATATGATCGTGCTCGATCCGCGCTTCACGCGCACGGCGGCCCATGCCACGGAATATGTGCGCATCCGCTCGGGCACGGACATTGCCGTGATCTGGGGCATGATGTGGCACATCTTCCAGAACGGCTGGGAAGACAAGGCCTTCATCCAGAGCCGCGTCGTCGGCATGGATCTCGTGCGCGCCGAAGTCGCCAAATGGACGCCGGAAGAAACCGAGCGCGTCACCGGCGTGCCGGGTGCCCAGCTGCGCAAGGTCGCCGAGACCTTTGCGAAGGAACGTCCGTCGACCTTCATCTGGTGCATGGGCGGCACCCAGCATACGGTGGGCACCGCCAATGTGCGCGCCTATTGCAACCTGCTGCTCGCGACCGGCAATGTCGGCGTCTTTGGCGGCGGTGCCAATATTTTCCGTGGCCATTGCAACGTGCAGGGCGCCACCGACATGGGCCTCGATATCACGTCGCTGCCGCTCTATTACGGGCTGGTGGAAGGCGCGTGGAAACATTGGGCGCGTGTCTGGGAGGTCGACTACAACGACCTGCAGGCCCGCTTTGACGAAGTGCCTGCCAAATCCGGTCGTCCTGCGCGCTCGCGCAAGGAAAACATGGAGCTTCCGGGCATCCCGTCGACCCGCTGGTTCGATGCGACCAGCTACGATCCCAATGACATCGACCAGCGCGACGCGCTGAAGGCAATGGTCATCTTCGGCCACGGCGGCAACACCGTGCCGCGCATGCCGGACATGATCAAGGCGCTGGAAAAACTCGAGCTGCTGGTCGTCGCCGATCCGCATCCGACGACCTTTGCCGCCATTTCGGGCCGCAAGAACGGCACCTATCTCTTGCCGATTTGCACGCAGTTCGAGACGGATGGCACGCGCACCGCGTCCAATCGCTCGATCCAATGGGGTGAGAAGATCGTCAATCCGATCTTCGAATCGAAGGACGATTACGAGGTCATTTATCGTCTGGCGACCAAGCTCGGCTTCGCCGACAAGATGTTCAAGAATATCCAGGTGGTGAACAGCCGCCCGGTGGCCGAGGATATCCTGCGCGAAATCAACCGTGGCGGCTGGTCGACCGGCTATTCCGGGCAGTCGCCCGAACGCCTCAAGGCGCATGTGAAACATCGCGACAAGTTCGATCTCGTGACGCTTCGCGCCCCGGCCGATACACCGGACGTGGGTGGCGATTATTACGGCCTGCCGTGGCCGTGCTGGGGCACGCCGGAGATCAGGCATCCTGGCACGCACACGCTCTACAACACCAACCTTCACGTGAAGGATGGCGGTGGTACGTTCCGCGCGCGCTTCGGCGTCGTCTACGAGGACAAGAAGGCTGACGGCACGTCGACCACCTATAATATGTTGGCTGAGGGGTCCTATTCGAAGGGCTCGGAACTCACCGACGGCTATCCGGAATTCACCTATGGCATCCTGAAGAAGCTCGGCTGGGACAAGGACCTCACTGAAGCGGAACTCGCCACGATCACGAAGATCGGCGGCGCGAATCCGGACAGTGTGGGCTGGGCGATCGACCTGTCGGGCGGCATCATCCGCGTCTGTCTCGATCATGGCGTGATGGCCTATGGCAATGCCAAGGCGCGCGCCACAGCGTGGAACCTGCCCGATCCGGTGCCCGTGCATCGCGAACCTATCTACACGCCGCGCACCGATCTCGTCGCCAAATATCCGACGCGTCCGGACGCCCGCCAATTCCGCATGGCAAACCTCGGTTTCTCCGTGCAGAAGGCGGCGGTCGACAAGGGCGTGGCCAAGGATTTCCCGATCATCCTCACCTCCGGCCGTCTGGTCGAATATGAGGGTGGTGGCGAGGAAACCCGCTCGAACCGCTGGCTGGCAGAATTGCAGCAGGACATGTTCGTCGAGGTGAATACGGCGGATGCGGCCGCACGCGGCATTGCCGATGGTGGCTGGGTCTGGGTCACTGGCCCGGAAAATTCCTCCAAGGCGCGCATGAAGGCGCTGGTCACGGATCGCGTGGGCAAGGGCGTGGCCTTCATGCCCTTCCATTTCGCGGGCTGGTACCAGGGCGTTGACCAGCGCGGCAAATATCCGAAGGGCACGGACCCGATCGTTCTCGGCGAGAGCGTGAACACGGTCACGACCTATGGTTACGACCCGGTCACGGGCATGCACGAAGGCAAGGTGACCCTTTGCCAGATCCGCGCGGCCTAAGGGGAGATTGAGACAATGGCACGTGTGAAATTCCTTTGCGACGCCGACCGCTGCATCGAATGCAACGCCTGCGTGACCGCCTGCAAAAACGAGCATGAAGTGCCGTGGGGCATCAACCGCCGCCGCGTCGTCACCATCAACGATGGCAAGCCGGGCGAGCGTTCGGTATCGATGGCCTGCATGCACTGCACGGATGCGCCCTGCGCAGCCGTGTGCCCGGTTTCGTGCTTCTACACGACGGCCGATGCCGTCGTGCTGCACTCGAAAGACCTGTGCATCGGCTGCGGCTATTGCTTCTACGCATGCCCGTTCGGCGCGCCGCAATATCCCAAGGTCGGCAATTTCGGGTCGCGCGGCAAGATGGACAAGTGCACCTATTGCGCCGGCGGCCCGGAAGCAGATTTCTCGACTGTCGAATATGAGAAATACGGCCGCAACCGACTGGCGGAAGGCAAGCTGCCTTTGTGCGCGGAAATGTGCTCCACCAAGTCGCTTCTGGCGGGCGATGGCGACATCATCGCCTCGATCTACAAGGAGCGCGTGATGAAGCGCGGTTACGGTTCGGGTGCCTGGGGCTGGAAGACAGCCTATAAGGAAACTGTTGCGATCTGATGGCCCATCCACATTCGAAAGGTCGTGCGATGAGCACCATGTTCAAATCCCTCGCAGCCGCGCTGGCGATTTTCTTCGCCGGTGCCCTGCTGCCCGCCTCCGCTCAGTACAACAACTTCAATCCGACCAAGGAAGCGGTTCACGAAGACCAGCTTCTGAACCAACTCAAGCAGGGCGACCGCCTGTCGGGGCGCATCTCGATCCCCGACACAAATGCGGCGAACCTGATCCAGCCGCAGGGCCAGGACTGGCGCAACATTCACCAGAACAAATTGCCCCTGATCGGCGGCGTCGCGATCTTCGGCATGCTGCTCGCACTCTTGTTGTTCTATCTGGTGCGCGGGCGCATCATGGTCGATCACGGCCTGTCGGGACAGACCATCACGCGCTTTGCGAGCCTCGACCGTTTCACGCATTGGCTGACCGCCGGTTGCTTCATCATTCTCGCGCTGTCGGGCCTGAACGTCTCGTTTGGCCGTATGGTGATCCTGCCTTTGTTCGGTGCCGAGACGTTTGCATCGCTCACCGGCTATGGAAAACTCGCACATAATTATCTGGCGTTCCCCTTCATGGTGGGCCTCGCCCTGATGCTCCTGCTGTGGGTGAAGGACAACATCCCCAACAAGGTGGATCTTGAATGGATCAAGCAGGGCGGCGGTCTCTTTTCGAAGGGCAAGCACCCGCCGGCCAAGCGCTTCAACGCGGGCCAGAAGGTCGTGTTCTGGATGGTGATCATCGGTGGCGTGGTGATGTCACTGTCGGGCTGGTTCCTGCTGTTCCCCTATACGGTGTCCGATGGCGTCACTGGCCTGCAGCTCTGGACGACGGTCCACACTCTGCTCGCGGTGGTCTTTGTCGCCGCCATGCTGGCACATGCCTATATCGGTTCGGTTGGCATGGAAGGCGCGTTCGACGCCATGAGCAATGGCGAGGTCGATCTCAACTGGGCGAAAGAGCATCATTCGCTCTGGGTCGAAGAAGAGATGGCCAAGGGCAAGACGCCAGCGGCCCCGCCGCGCGCCATGCCTGCCGAATAGACCCGCAGTTACCAAGGGTGTAAGGAACTGCCCGGCTCCGAGCCGGGCAGTTTCGTTTTTAAGGGTCGTCATTGCGAGGAGCGCAGCGACGCGGCAATCCATCTGGCGGCTGCCTTTTAGATGGATTGCCGCGTCGCCTTCGGCTCCTCGCAATGACGGGGCGAATGGGGTCAATATGAAACTCATCGGACTCGCAGGCTGGAGCGGAGCGGGCAAGACGACGCTGCTCACGCGCGTCATTCCGCTGCTCACTGCGCGCGGCCTGCGCGTGTCGACGATCAAGCATGCGCATCACAAATTCGACGTCGATACGCCCGGCAAGGATTCCCATGCGCATCGCGAGGCGGGCGCGACGGAGGTTCTCGTCTCCTCGGGTCGCCGCTTCGCCTTGATGCATGAATTGCGCGACGAGCCGGAATGGCCGTTGCGCAATTTGCTCGCCAAGATCACGCCGGTCGATCTCGTCATTGTCGAGGGCTTCAAGGCCGACGCGCATCCCAAGATCGAGGTTCACCGCATTGCCAATGGCAAGCCGTTCCTGCACGTGCATGACAGCGCCATTGTGGCGCTGGTGACGGATGCGCCGACCGCTGCGTCGCTTCCGGTCTTTGCACTCGATGACATTGCCGCCGTCGCGGATATGATGCTCGCCAAGGCTGTGACTGTCGCCGATCTGATCGCGGCAGACAGCGCGGGAGCCTGACCATGGCGCAACTCTCGGATGATTGCTTTGCCTTCGGCGGTGCGCTCATGCCCGTCGACGAGGCGGTCGCGCTGATCGCTGCGCGCATCTCGCCCGTTGCTGGCGTCGAGCGCGTCGCCCTGCATGATGCCGACAATCGCGTGTTGGCCCATGCGCTGCACGCGCCATTGCCGCTGCCGCTGTTTTCCAATTCCGCCGTCGACGGCTATGCGCTCCGCAGCGCCGACCTGCCGCATGATGCCGCGCGCGCCTTTCCCGTCGCGGGCCGCGTGCAGGCCGGATCGGCCGCCGCTCCGATCGCGCCCGACACTGTCATGCGCATTTTCACCGGCGCGCCGATGCCCCAGGGTGCCGACACCGTCTTCATGCAGGAGGATGTGGAGCACGATGCCGACGGGCGCGTGATCCTGCCTGCGGGCCTGCGGGCCGGGGCCAATATGCGCCCTGCCGGCGAGGATATTGCGCAGGGCGCGCTGGCCCTGCAGGCCGGGCAGCGCCTGCGTCCGCAGCATGTCGCGCTGGCCGCCGCGCTCGGGCTCACGCATCTCGATCTGCGCCGGCGCATCCGCGTCGCGGTCTTCTCGACCGGCAATGAAGTGGTCGCGCCCGGTGCCCCGCGCGACAGCGCACAGCTTTACGATTCCAATCGCTTCATGCTGGCGGGGCTTTTGCGCAGGCTGGGGTGCGACGTGTCGGACCTCGGCATCCTGCGCGACGACCGCGCGGCCCTGTCCGTCGCGCTGGAAGGTGCCACGCAAGGCCATGATCTCGTGCTGACCTCGGGTGGGGTCTCGACGGGCGAGGAGGATCATGTGCGCGCCAGCATCGAGGCGGCGGGTTCGCTGGTCCTGTGGCGCATGGCGATCAAGCCCGGTCGCCCGGTGGCAATGGGCGTGATCTACGGCACGCCGTTCATCGGCCTGCCCGGCAATCCGGTCGCATCCTTCGTGACCTTTGCCTATGTCGTGCGCCCGGTCATTCTGGCACTGGCGGGCGCAAGCCCCGAACCGCTTGTCGCCCTGCCGGTCAGGGCCGACTTCAGCTACAAGAAAAAGAAAGGCCGGCGCGAATATGTCCGCGCCAGCCTGAAGATATCGACCGAGGGCCCTGTCGCGCAGAAATTTCCGCGCGAGGGAGCCGGACTCTTGTCGTCGCTTTGCGAGACCAACGGGCTCGTCGAACTGGGCGAGGACATCGAGCGCGTGGCACCGGGCGACAGTGTTGGTTTCCTGCCCTATGCGGCGCTCGTCTGAGCCTAGTTCATGCCGATCAGGTTGCTGCCGGGATTGCCGACGCGCGCCCCATCTGTGGCGAACGCCTGCGCCACGGTCTTCTGCTGCGTGTTGAGCACAAAGTACGAGCCAGCGGCGACGGCCACGGCGACGATGACGGCTGCCAGGAATGCATTCATGAAAATCGCTCCCCAATAAGTCTGCGCCTGCGCCAAGCCTACCCGGCTTGACCTGTCTGCATGAATCTATGGGGGTGTGCGGCACGCAAATCAAGAAAACTTGGCGTCAACGGCCGGCCTTCTCGATAAATTCAACGAGTGCAGCGCGGTCTTCCGCCGATCCGACAATTTGTTCGGGCATTTTGGTGCCCGGCGTATAGGTCGAAGGTCCCAGTTCGAACAAGCGGGCGACCGTCTCCCGGCTCCAGGTGATGTCGTGGGCGGAAAAGCCTGGTGAGTAGCGGTAGCCCGGCACCGTGCCAATGCGGCGGCCCATCACGCCATGAAGCGAGGGGCCGGCGCGATTCTCGCCATCGGGGGTCAGTGTGTGGCAGACGGCGCAGGCCTTGAAGACCTCCGCGCCGCGCCCGCCCTCAAGCCCTGAAAATACATCGGCCGGGCGCGCGATCACGACCGGGCCGAGATGCTCGCCGCTGCGCGCGTCCCAGCGCCGCACGAGACGGTCGCCGCCGCCTGTCAGCAAGTGCCGTCCATCCGGCGTGAACGCCAGCGACCAAACCGGCAGGCCGGGACCGCTCAGCGTGAACACCGGCTTGCCCGACGCCGTCTCGAAAAGGCTCACCGCGCCGCGCGGACTGGCGGCGGCGATCCGGGCGCCATCGGGTGAGAAGGCGAGCGCGATGACGGGCGCATCCGCAGCTTCGATCGTGGCGCGCAGCGTGCCGTCCGCCGCGAGCAGGAACAATGAGCCGTCGGAGCCGCCAACGGCGATCTCGCCGGTGCGTGACACCGCCAGCGCGTTGAGAGCGGCAGGCAGGCGCAGGAGGCGCGCTGTACCACCGTCGAGCGGCCAGAGCCGGAGCGTGGCGTCATATCCGGCGCTGACCAGCGTGCGGCCCTCATGCGTGAAGGCGACGCCGTTGACATTGCCCTGATGGCCCTCGAACCGGCGTGGCGCGCCGCCCGAAAGCGGCGTCAGCGCCAGCGTCGAGTCCCAGGAGGCGGAGGCGAGCGTCCGGCCGTCCGGCGACATCGCCAGCGCCGAGATGGGTGCCGTGTGGGGCTTCATCAGCGCGGCCGGTGTGGCAAAGTCATCCGCCCGCCAGATGGCGATGCCGCCCTCCTCGCCTGCTGTCGCAAAGCGCCCGTCCGGCAGGACCGCGACCGCATTCACGGCGCCCTCATGGACCCGCAGCACGCCCAGCGCCACGCCGCGCTCCAGCGCCCAGACGATGGCCGACTGGTCGAAGGAGCCGGAGATCGCGCGGGTCCCATCGGGTGTGACGGCGATGGCGCGCACGGGGCCGCCATGGCCGCGCAATTCACCTTGCGCGAGGGCGGGGGCGATCAGGGTCAGGGAGAGGGCGAGGAGGCGGATCAGCATGATCCATAAAGTAGCGCCGCAGGTCGGTGGGTCCAGCCCCGTCAGGTGTTGACGCGCCCCCCATCCTCCGCCATTTCTTCACGCATGGCCATGACAACGCTCGATCTCACGGGGCTGAAATGCCCGCTGCCCGCGCTCAAGACGCGCAAGGCGCTGAAGGGCTTGTGTCCCGGCGACCAGATCGAAGTGCATTGCACGGATCCGATGGCCGTCATCGACATCCCCAATCTCATCCGCGAGACCGGTGACCGGATCGAAATCCGCGAACGCGCGGAGACGCGCATCGTCTTCCTGATCGAGAAAACCGCATGAGCGCCGGACGCTGGCCGACCGAATTGCGGCTGTCGAAAGACCGTCGCGCGCTCTCCATCGCCTTTGACGATGGCGCGGCCTATGAGCTGTCCGCTGAACTCCTGCGCGTGACCTCTCCGTCAGCCGAAGTGCAGGGCCATTCACCCAGCGAGCGCAAGACGTTTGGCGGCAAACGCAATGTGATGATCCTGTCGGTCGATCCTGTCGGCAATTATGCCGTGCGCCTGGCCTTCGACGACATGCATTCCACCGGCATCTATTCGTGGACGTTCCTCCACGAACTCGGCCGCGACGCCTCAAAACGCTTTCAGGATTATTGCGACGACCTCGCGGCCAAGGGCCTCACACGCGACAAAGCGGGCGTGAAATAGACGCGCCGTCATTGCGAGCGAAGCGACGCAATCCAGAAGCCGCGCGTGCGGCGAATGCCGCCCTCGCTTCGTCATTGCGAGGAGCGAAGCGACGCGGCAATCCATCTTTGCCGCCGTAACGTGCTGCCGAAGACTGACCCGTCAGGCAGCAAAAATCGC
>CAIWVR010000349.1 GCA_903916165.1 uncultured Hyphomicrobiales bacterium
AGTGCTCAGGGCGGCGACATCGCGTGCGCTGATCGCTGCGACCTGGCCGGTGGAGAAGGACGCGATGGAGTCCGTGGAGAGTGCGGCGCCCTGGCTGGCCGTCAGCACGCCGATCTGACCCGTGGTAAGCGCGGCGGCCTGATCGGTCGTGAGGACCGCGACCTGGCTGGTGCGCAGCCCGGAAATCGCGCCGCTCGTCAATGCAACGAGCTGGCCGGTCGAGAGCGACGCAATAGTGTCGGTCGACAGCGCGGCGGCCTGCGTGGCGCTGAGCACATGCGCCTGCGCCGTGCTGAGGGCGGCCACATCATCCGTGCTGAGCGTGCCAACCTGGGCGGTGGTGAGTGCCGCGACCTGGCCGCTGCTCAGGGCCGCGATCTGGTCGGTGCTCATCGCGGCGATCTGGGCCGTGCCGAGGGCGGCGACGTCGCGCGCCGTGATGGCCGCGACCTGGGAGGTGCTGAAGGCGGCGATCGAATCGGTGGTGATCGCGGCCGCCTGGGCCAGCGTCAGGGCGGCGACCTGTCCGGTGGTCAGCGCGCCCGTCTGGTCTGTGGAGAGGACGCCGATCTGCGCCGTGCGCAAGCCGGCGACGGCGGAGGAGGCGAGCGCCGCGACCTGTCTGGTCGACAGGGTGGCGATATTGTCGGTGCTCAGGGCGGCGGCCTGCGCGGCGCTCAGCGCGCGCGCCTGTCCGGTCGAAAGCGCCGCAACATCGTCGGTGCTCAAGGCACCGATCTGGGCCGTGGTGATGGCGGCGACCTGCGCCGTGGTGAGGGCGGCGATCTGATCGGTGGAGAGCGCAGCGACCTGTGCGGTTGTCAGCGCCGCAACGTCGCGCGCGGTGAGGGCGGCGACCTGTCCGGTGGCGAGGCTGGCGATGGCGTCGGTGGTGAGCGCCGCAGCCTGGGTCGCGCCGAGAGCGGCGATCTGGCCGGTGCTGAGGGCACCCGCCTGGTCGGTGGACAGCGCCGCGACCTGCGTGGTGCGCAGCGCCGCGACGGCGGCGGTGGTGAGGGCGGCGACCTTGTCGGTCGACAGGACGGAAACCTGGTCGGTGGTGAGCGCCGCAGCCTGGGTCGCGGTGAGCGCGCGGGCCTGGGCGGTCGACAGGGCCGCGACATTGTCGGTGCTCAGCGCGCCGATCTGCGCGCTGGACAGCGCCGCGACCTGCACGGTCCGCAGCGCCGCGACATCGTCGGTCGAGAGGACGGCGATCTGTGCCGTGCCCATGGAGCTGATGCTGCGATTGGAAATCGCGGCGACCTGCGCCGTGCTGAGCGTCGCAACCGCATCGGTGGTGAGGGCTGCGGCCTGCGCACCCGAGAGCGCGCCCATTTCCGCGGTGGTGAGCGCGGTGATCTGGTCGGTCGTCAGGGCGGCGATCTGCACGGTCCGCAGGGCGGCGAGCTGGGCGGTGGTGAGGGCGGCGAGGTCGGCGGTCTCGATAACGACGGTCTGCGCCGTGGTGAGGCCGATGATCGCATTGGCTGTGAGGGCGCTCATCTGCGGGGCCGTAAAGGCGACAATGTCGTCCGTGCTCAGGGCGGCGACCTGCGTCGATGTGAGCGCGGAGACCTGCCGCGTGCTCAGGGCTGCAATGTCGGCCGTCTTCAGGGACGCAATTGTCGCTGTCGACAGCGCGGAGATCTGCGCATTGGTAAGGGAAGAAATAATCGACGACATGGCGGCAAGCCCTTGGCACGAGGAATCGCAAACGAAGGAGGTCGCGGTCCGCTGTGCGAACCGTGGAGACCTCAAAGCCTTTGGGACATGGCTCGCTCGAGCCGTTTCGTCGGGTCCGCTTCATGCAAATCGGACGCGCCATGCGCTTCCGATCCCGACGCCGCGCGAAGGCCCGAAAATCATGGGCTCGTCGCAGGATCCAGACGGGCGATGCCGAATACGGCGCACGCTTCCGATAAGGGTCCAGTGCATAGTTACGCCCAGGTGTCTTAAGACAGGGTTAAAACCGGCTCGAAAGAAGCCCGGGCGTCTGGAAATGCCATTACCGCCTGTATTGCGCGTCGGTGACATGCTCCAGCCAGTCCACGGCGCGGCCGTCGAGCTTCTCCTGTATGGCGATGTGGCTCATGCCTGTCGTGGCCGTTGCCCCATGCCAATGCCGCTCGCCGGGTGCAAACCAGACGACGTCGCCAGGACGAATTTCCTCCACAGGCCCGCCGTCACGCTGCGCCCAGCCGAGGCCTGCCGTCACGATCAGCGTCTGTCCCAGCGGATGGGTGTGCCAGGCCGTGCGGGCACCGGGCTCGAAGGTGACGCTGGTTCCCGCGACGCGGGCCGGCTCGGGCGGGTTGAACAAGGGATCGAGCCGGACATGGCCGGTAAACCAGTCTGCCGGCCCCTGCGTCGAGGGGTGGTCGCCGCTGCGCGTGATGTCCATGATCTTGTCCTGTTCTGCTGGCACGCCAAAGCATTGCTGCGAAATCTTATTCAGGATCAAGAGACAAAGGCCCCGGGTCCGGTCGAGATTCTACATGTCAAAGTTGAAGAATCTTGCTATGTTCAAGATATGCTTGATCGGATTCAAGGAAATTGCATCCGTCATGTCCCCGGCTCATGTCGCCTGCCAGGACCCGCGCCGGTTCTTCCCTCAACATGAGACCAAGCGAAGGTTGACAGAGGATGCAGGTTTCGCAGGCTCATCTCTCGGGCGTGATGCTGGTCGAGCCATCGCGGATTGATGACGAGCGCGGGTTCTTTTCGGAGATCTACAGATCCTCCGTCCTGAATGTCGGCGTCGCATGGGTGCAGGAGAACCAATCGCGCTCCACGCATGCCGGGACGCTGCGTGGTCTCCATCTGCAATTTGGCAACTATGCCCAGGCCAAGTTGATCCGCGTCACGCGTGGACGTATTTTTGATGTCGTCGTCGATCTTCGTCGCGGCTCTTCGACCTTCGGACAGCATGAGACATTCACGTTTACCGAAGACGATTTGCGTCAACTCTTCGTACCCGAGGGTTTCGCACATGGCTTTTGCACGCTCGAACCTGCGACCGATGTTGTCTACAAGGTGAGCCAGCCCTACAGCGCGGCCCATGAAGGTGGCGTGATCTGGAACGATGCCACGCTTGGGATCGCATGGCCGTTTCCGGAAGCGTCCCTGGTCATCTCGGCGCGCGACCGCGCACTTCCCCTGCTGAGGGATGCGCATTTTTAAACAGGCCGGACGCAAGCCTTGCCTCGGCGCTGCGTGAATGCAGATCGGAATCTGCGGAATGGGCTGAAGGCGGGCTGGGGGGCCACCTGTCGCCCCGCATCTCAACCTTAGCCATTTGCCGGGCGTGTGGGATAGACTGGCCGGGGCGACGGGGCTCATCTGTCGCGACAACAAGAACGCAGCCGAGACGCGGCGCGGAGGGATGACGGATATGTTGCGTGTGCTGGTCACAGGAGGTGCCGGATTCATCGGCTCGGCGCTCGTCAGGCGGCTCGTCGAATCCTCGTCGCATCGCGTGCATGTGCTCGACAAGCTCACCTATGCGGGCACGCTGACCGCGCTGGAACCCGTCTCGGGCCATTCACGCTACGGCTTTACGCGGGGCGATATTTGCGACGAGGCTTGTGTAACCGGCCTGTTCCGTGATTTCGACCCCGACGTCATCGTGCATCTGGCGGCGGAAACGCATGTCGACCGGTCGATCGATGGGCCAGGTGCCTTTATCGAGACCAATGTGCGCGGTACTTATGTGTTGCTGCAGGCGGCGCGCGCCCATTGGGTCGGCCTGAGCCAAGCCCGCAAGGCGACCTTCCGCTTTCACCATGTCTCGACGGATGAAGTGTTCGGCGCGCTGGGCGAGGAGGGCTGTTTCGACGAGGCAACGGCTTACGATCCGCGCTCCCCCTATGCCGCGTCGAAGGCGGCGTCCGATCATCTCGTGCGCGCCTGGGCGCATACCTACGGGCTGCCGGTCACGCTGACCAATTGCTCGAACAATTACGGGCCGTATCATTTTCCCGAAAAGCTGATCCCGCTGATGATCGTCAAGGCGCTGGCGGGCGAGAGCCTGCCGGTCTACGGGCACGGCGAACAGGTGCGCGACTGGCTCCATGTCGACGATCACGCATGCGCCATCCAGACGGTGTTCGAACGTGCGGCGCCGGGCTCGACCTATGCGGTGGGCGGTCGCGCCGAGCGGCGCAACATTGATGTCGTGCGCGGCATCTGCCATGCGCTCGACCGGTTGCGTCCGCGCGCGGACCGTCAGGCCTATGCGCAGCAGATCACCTCCGTGGCAGATCGGCCCGGGCATGATTTCCGCTATGCGATCGACTGCTCGAAGCTGGAGCGCGATCTCGGCTGGGCCCCCCTGGAGTCTTTCGAGACGGGGCTGGAAAAGACGGTGCGCTGGTATCTCGACAATGAGTCATGGTGGCGTCCGCTGGTGGGCCGCAAATATTCCGGGGAGCGCTTGGGATGCGCATGAGAGAAATCCTTGTCACGGGCGCAACAGGTCAGGTCGGCGGCTTCATCGCGGGCGAGTGCCGTGACGACTTCGCATTCGTCGCGCTGCCGCGCAGCGACTGCGATCTTGCCGACAGGGGCTCGATCACGCGCGCAGTGTCGATGCGGCCCTGGGCTGGCGTGATCAATGCGGCGGCCTATACGGCTGTCGATCTCGCCGAAAGCGAGCCGGAGGCTGCCTGGTGCGTGAATGCGCAGGCCATGCAATGGCTCGCGGAAGCAACCGCGCGCAACGACATCCCGCTGGTGCATGTGTCGACGGACTATGTCTTCTCCGGTGATCTCGACCGGCCCTATGAAGAAGATGATCCGCATTGTCCGCTGGGCGTCTACGGTGCCAGCAAGGCGGCCGGCGAGCAGCGCATCCGCGCCGCCCATCCGCGTCACGCCATCCTGCGCACATCATGGGTGATGAGCGAACGCGGGCAGAATTTCGCGAAGACCATGCTGCGTCTGGCACGCGAGCGCACGACGCTTGACATTGTCGCCGACCAGCATGGCGCGCCCACCCATGCGCGCGATCTGGCGCAGGCCCTGATGAAAGTCGCCGCGCGCCTCGCGAGTGACCCCGATGCCGCGACCGGCACATTCCATTACACCGGCGACGGGGCCGCCACCTGGGCTGATGTCGCGGAAGAAATCTTCCGCGTTTCGCGCGCGTGCGGCGGTCCGTTTGCGACGGTGAACCGCGTCGACAGTGCCGCATTCGCGCGGCCTGCGCCGCGTCCAAAGAATTCACGTCTCGCAGCCGGCCGACTGGTGTCCGCCTTTGGCGTGACGCGGCGGCCCTGGCGCGAATGCGTGTCTGACATCGTCCAGCAGATCATGGCCAGTGAACGGAGCGTGCCATCATGAAAGGTATCATCCTGGCGGGCGGAACCGGCACGCGGCTGTATCCAGCGACGCTTGCCGTCAACAAGCAATTGCTGCCGGTCTACGACAAGCCGATGATCTATTATCCGATGTCGGTGTTGATGCTGGCGGGCATCCGCGAAATCCTGCTGATCTCGTCACCTGAATATGTCGACAATTATCGCAAGCTGTTTGGCGACGGCTCCGACTGGGGCCTCAACATTTCCTACGCCCTCCAGTCGAAACCCGAGGGCATTGCGCAGGCCTTCATCATCGGCCGCGATTTTATCGGTTCGGGCTCCGTCGCACTGGTGCTGGGCGACAATATCTTTTACGGCGCGGGTCTGGGCGAGCACTTGAAGGCTGCGGCGCAACGCCCGCGGGGCGCGACCGTTTTCGCCTATCATGTCAAAAACCCCGAGCGCTATGGCGTCGTGAGTTTCGATGCGCAGGGCCGGGCCGCCGCGATTGTCGAAAAGCCGGTCCAGGCTCTTTCGCCCTGGGCCGTGACGGGTCTCTACCTCTACGACAATCGCGTGGTCGACATCGCCGCCAAAGTGCCCGTCTCCGCCCGTGGCGAGCTTGAGATCACCGATGTCAATCTCGCCTATCTCGCCATGGGCGAACTGCATGTCGAGCGTCTGGGGCGGGGCTTTGCATGGCTCGACACGGGCACCCATGATTCCCTGATCGAGGCGGGCGAATTTGTGCGCACTGTCCAGAAACGGCAGGGCGTGCAGGTCGCCTGTCTCGAGGAGATCGCCTATGAGAAAGGCTTCATCGACGCGCAGCAGTTGCGCGCGCGCGGCGAGGCCTTCGCCAGGACCGATTACGGGCAATATCTGCTGGGTCTTCTCGACAGGTAGCTCGCGTGCCTCGTCTAGATGTTGGCGATCATGCCACCGTCGATCCGCAGCACCGAGCCTGTGATGTAACTGGCCTGGCGGCTGGCGAGAAAGGCCGCCGCCGCCCCATATTCGGCCGGGTCGCCATAACGGCCAGCGGGAATGGACGCCGCGCTTTCGCGCTGGATGTCCTCGACACTGCGCCCCTCGCGTTTCGCGCGCTGCGCATCGAGAAAGGTGATGCGGTCGGTCGCGACACGGCCCGGCACAATCACATTCGCGGTCACGCCATCGCGCGCCACCTCACGCGACAGCGTCTTCGACCATGCGACGAGCGAGGCACGCAGCGTGTTCGAAATACCGAGATTGGGGATGGGCGCGATCACGCCGGACGAGGCGCTGGTGATGATCCGGCCCCATTGGCGCGCGCGCATGCCCGGCAGCACAAGGTCGGTGATGCGGATGACCGACAGCACCATGGCGTTGAATTGCGCCAGCCAGACCTGCGGGTCCTGCCCGGCGGCGGGCGTCGGGGGCGGGCCGCCCGTATTGTTGACGAGAATGTCGATCGGGCCGAGCGCGGCTTCAGCTGCAGCCACCCGTGCGTCGTGGCCAGCGAGATCGGCGAGGTCCCAGGCCATGGCATGGGTGCGCACGCCGAGCCCGGCAAGCTCGGTGGCCAGGGCCAGCAGGGCGGCCTCGTTGCGGGCGGCGAGCACGACATTGGCTCCTTCCGCCGCGAGCGCGCGCGCCATCGCAGCCCCGAGCCCGCCGCTGGCGCCGAAGATGAGGGCTGTCTTGCCGTTCAGTCCGAAATCCATGTCGCTGGTCCTTGTCTTGCTGGTCGCGGGCTGCTGTCAGGCGCGGCAGACTAGAAGAACTGCGCGCCAGGGGAAGCGATTTGTTGGTCGCGCGTCCCCGTGCCATCATCCGTACCAAGCAAGATTGAGGGGAGAGACGGCGATGGCGAAGATGACGCGACTTGCGGTTGTGATGCGTGCGGCTTTCACCATCGGCTTCGCTCTGTTGGGGGCAGCCGTTCCGGCCCTCGCGCAGGATTATGCGGCGGTCCTTGCAGCACCCGACCGCAGCGACGCCGACCGGGCCAATGATTTAAAGCGCAAAGCGCTGGAATTACTGACATTCTCTGGTCCGAAGACCGGCTGGCGTGTACTCGACATGGGTGCGGGCGCGGGCTATTCGACCGAACTGATGGCGCGCGCCGTTGGCCCAACCGGCAAGGTGTGGGGCCAGAGCGACAAGGTCTCCGAGCGTTTCGCGGCGCGGCTGATGACGCCGGGCATGGCCAATGTCCAGGCGGTGCTCGCGCCCTTCGATGCGCCGGCACCGGCGGGCGTGACCAATCTCGATCTCGTCACCTTCTTCTTCGCCTATCACGACACGACCTTCATGGAGGTCGACCGTGCGAAAATGAACAAGGCGATCTTCGACGCGCTGAAGCCCGGCGGATTCCTCGTGATCGCGGACCATTCGGCGCGGCCCGGCGAGGGCACCACCGTCGGCAAGACGACGCATCGCATCGAGGAAAGCACGCTGGTCGCCGAAGTCACCGCGGCCGGGTTCAAACATGTCGCAACGGGAGATTTCCTGCGCAATCCCGAGGACCCGCGCACGGTTTCCGTCAATCGGTCGGGCATCAAGAACGACGAATTTGTCGTGCGCTTCCAGAAGCCGTGATCAGAGCACGATCGAGTGGCGCGCCTGCCCGCGGGTGAGATAGGTGTCGAAGGTGGAGGCGACGATGCGTGCCAGCGTCACGCCCTCGGGCGTCAGAATGATGCGCGCATCGGTGCGCCTGAGCAGGCCGTCGTGCTGGAGACTGTCGAGCGCCGGGATTTCGGTGCGCCACCATTGCGCATCGCTGCCGAAGATACGGCCTGCCTCGTCGAGATCGATGGCCCCGTCGCACATGATTCGTTCGATCACATGGCCACGCAGCCTGTCGTCGAGGCTGAGCGCATGTCCCTTCGCCACCGGCAGGTGGCCGGCATGGATGGCGCGTGACCATCTGCCGGTTTCGGCTTCGTTCTGCACATAACCGAAAGGCATGCGCCCGATCGCCGTGACGCCAAAGCCCAGCAGCGTCTCTGCATCGTCATCGGTGTAACCCTGAAAATTGCGGTGCAGGCGACCGGCTTCTGCCGCCAGCGCCAGGGAATCCGTCGGCACGGCAAAATGATCGATGCCAATCTGGCGATAGCCGCGGGCGACGAGCGCCGCAGCCGCACTGCGGGCCTGGGCTGCGCGGTCCTGCGGGCCGGGCAGGGCGTCCTCGTCGATCATGCGCTGGTTCTTGGCCATCCACGGCACATGCGCATAGCCAAACAGGGCGATGCGGTCGGGCTTCATGGCGGTGCATTCGGCCACGGTCTTGCAGAGGGCGCTCACCGTTTGCTGCGGCAGGCCGTAGATCAGGTCGAAATTCAAGCGCGCGATCCCGGCCGCGCGCAGCTTTTCTGTCACGGATTCGACCAGTGCCGCCGGCTGGATGCGGTTGATGGCGGCCTGGACGCGTGGGTCGAATTCCTGCACCCCGAGGCTCGCACGGGTAAAGCCGAGCGCGCCGATGCGGGCGATCATGGCGTCGGTGATGGTGCGCGGGTCGGTCTCGATGGCGAGTTCGGCATCCGCAGCCAGATTGAACCTTTCGCGAAAGCGCCCGACGAGGCGGCTGAGATCGTCAGGCTTCAGGGCGGTGGGTGTGCCTCCACCGAAATGAAGATGCGCCGCGCGCATGCGGGCGGGAAGGGCTGCCGCGACCAGGTTAATCTCGGCGAGAAGGCTGTCGACATAGGAGGTCACGGGCGCGTAGCGCGCCGCGAGCTTCATGTTGCAGCCGCAGTACCAGCACATCTGCTGACAGAACGGGATGTGAGCATAAAGGGAGAGCGGGGTCGCAGGATCAAGACCCGCCAGCCAGTCACGAGAGACAGTTTCGGGGAAGTGTTTCGCAAAATGCGGTGCGGTGGGATAGCTGGTGTAGCGCGGTGCCGCCTGCCGGGCGTAGCGGGCCCGGGCCGCTGCGCCTTGTGTCGTCTGTGCCTCAAGACGCACGGGCTGGTTCCTTCGGTCGAGAGCATGGCCTGCCGGGAAGATGCGGCAGTCTCTCGCCCCTCCACCTTGATCTGCACCAAGACGTGCCAGTTTGGCAGGGTCATGTGCCGGTGGATTTGACCTGGATCAACCTGTCAGGCCCATGGCAGGGTCTGAATCTTCGGTCAGGCAGCCGCCTGTGCGACGGGGATGGCGCACGCTCGGCGTCGGCCCCGCCTCTGGGCTCGGCCCCGCGCTGTTGGGCAGCATGGCGGCCGGGCCAAGGCGTGGAATATGGCGTTTTATTTGAGAACATTCCGCGCGGCGTCGACGATCTCCTTGGGTGCCGCGTAAAGCTTTCCGACCATCGCCTGCACCTCTTCGCCTGACGTCGGCGACAGGATCAGCGCAGATTTTTCTGCATCCGCCACGAATTTATCGTCTTTATAGAGCTGCGCGAAAGCCGTCCGCAGCAGCTTGACCGCCTCGGCGGGGTTGTCGGCGGCCATGATGTAGGGGCGCGCAAAGTCCTGCTGGCTGGTGACAAGTTCGACAACGGCGCGCGCTTCCGGATTGATGGTTGAGTCCCACACAAGTGGCACTTTGCGCGCGGTGAGTTCCGGGTTGGGCTTCACGCCAACCTCGAAGAGCAGGTTAATCTTGCCGTCGCGGATCCAGTCGGGCCGCTGCGAGGTCAGGCTCGCCCAGTCCACACCACAGAAGCCGTCGACTTCGCGCCGTTCCATGGCGAGCAGAATGTCGCCGGTCCCCTTGTAGCCGGAGACGATGTCGAAGTTGAGAGCCGAGGTGGTGCGATGCAGTTTCGCATAGTCGCTGGAGGAGCTGCCGGCACCGGCCGCGCCGATGACCGCCTTTGTATGTTTTGCGTCGGCAACGGATTTGACCGCTGACTGGTGCCAGGTCACGCACAGGCGCGAGCCGCTGTCGGCGCTGGTCAGATAGATGAGCTTGTCAGGGTCATATTGCCGCCGCGTCCGGTCATCGAAGAGGGGTGCCACGATGGCACCTGGCGTGATCGCGCCGAACACTGTGCCGTCTTTGGCTGCCACGCGGGCGATATAGGACGTCGCGGTGGCACTCCCGGCACCGGGCATGTTCTGCACGACGAGGCCAGGCTGTCCTGGAATGACCCGCGAAAGATGACGCGCAAAGAGCCGCGCATAAGCATCGAACCCACCACCAACATCGTTGCCGACGATGATGGTGAGCGTGCGCCCTGCATAGAAGTCGGCGGCGCGCGTCGTGGTCGATGCGAAGGCGACGCTGGCGACATATGCGCCAGCCGCGAAAATCATTCCCCTGTGCAGCATTTACGTCTCCAAACCTACGTTATCGCGATATAATTGCAGATGGCGGGCACCGCCGCCATCGCTTTGTCGGTTGGCACGCCTCCGTTGACATGCCCGGTCCGGAAGCTATCGTGGCGGCGGCTCAGGCTGGCACCAGACCGGCAGGCCCGTGGAGAGAAATATGGGTTTAGCAGCCGCGTCGGACGCCGCTCAAAAGATTAACGTCGTTCCGCTCAGCTCCGCACTGGGCGCTGATATCGTCGGGGTCGACCTTCGCGCGCCCATCGACGATGCGACCACCCATGTCATCCGCCAGGCCTGGAAAGACCATCTGGTGATTCGCCTGCGCGGGCAGGAGCTGTCGGAAGACGATCAGGTGCGCTTTGGCGAGACCTTTGGTCCGCTGAACCGCAGCGCCAGGAAGCGCGCGCACCACAATGCCGCCAATCCGGCGGTCATGCTGATTTCCAACATCCGGGAAAATGGCCAGCTGATCGGTGCCTTGCCCGACGGCGAAATGCAGTTCCACACCGACCAGTCGCATCAGGAGACGCCGTGCTCGGGCACGATGCTCTATGCGCTGGAGGTGCCGCGTGTCGGCGGCGACACTTTGTTCGCCAATGGCTACACCGCCTATGAGACGCTTCCCGACGCGATCAAGCAGCGGCTTGCCGGCAAGCGCGCCCTGCATGCCTATGATTACGACAATGCCTCGACACGACGCGGCACGGTGCTGAAGGAGGGCGTGCCCCATGCCGTGCACCCCGTCGTGCGCACCCACCCCGAGACGGGTCGCAAGGCGCTTTATGTCAACCGGCTGATGACCCTGCGCATCGAGGATATCGAGCCGCAGGAGAGCGAAGATCTCCTGCAGATGCTCTTTGACCATATCGAGCGGAAAGATTTCGTCTGGGGCCAGACATGGAAGCCCGGCGATGTCGTGCTCTGGGACAATCGCTGCACGGTGCATGCGCGGACGGATTTCTCTGCCGCCGAGCGCCGTCTCATGCGCCGCGTCACCATTCTCGGCGAAAAGCCGTTCTGAACAGGGCCGCCGCACAAGACGGCGCAAAAGGGGGATGTATGCGCAATTCCATCATGAAAGGTGCCGTGCTGCTGGCACTTGGCGCGGTCGGCCTGAACGCGCCCGCACGCGCGCAGGACGTCGCGGACTTCTACAAGACGAAAAACGTCGAGCTCTTCATCGGCTATAGCGTCGGCGGCGGCTATGACATTTACGGACGCCTCGTCGCGCGTCATCTCGGGCGTTTCCTGCCGGGCAATCCCACCGTCGTTCCGCGCAACATGGAGGGTGCCGGCAGCGTGCGCCTCACCAATTGGCTCTATGGTGCAGCGACGCGCGATGGCTCTGTCATCGGCACGATCAGCCGTGGCGTGCCCTTTGATCCGATTCTCGGCCGCCCCGGCTCACAATTCGAGGCCGTGAAATTTTCCTGGATCGGCAGCGCCAATGACGAAGTCAGCATGTGCATGGTGATGGCCTCGACCGGTGTCACCACATTCGAAGACCTGAAGAAAAAGGAGATCGTCGTCGGTGCCGCCGGCGCGTCATCCGACGATGACCAGTTCCCGCGCGTCATCAACGCCGTGCTGGGCACGACCATGAGGGTCATCAGTGGCTATCCGGGCGGCAACGATATTTCGCTCGCCATGGAGCGTGGCGAGGTGCAGGGCCGCTGTGGCTGGTCGTGGTCGAGCATGAAATCGACGCATGCGCATTGGGTGAAAGACAAGAAGGTCACGCTGCTCGCCCAGCTCGGCCTCTCGAAACATGCCGACCTGCCCAATGTGCCCTCGATCATGGATTTTGCCAAGACTTCGGAAGACAAGGCGATGCTGCGCCTGATCTTTGCGCGCCAGGGGCTCGGCCGTCCGTTCCTCGCGCCGCCGGGCATTCCCGCCGAACGTCTGGCCGCCTTGCGCAAGGCATTTGACGCGGCGATGAAGGATGCTGATTTCCTCGCGGATGCCGACAAGGGCAAGATGGAGATCAATCCGCTCACCGGCCCGCAGGTCGAGGCGCTGGTCGCGCAGGTCTATGCGGAAGTCTCGCCCGAGATTGCCAAAAAAGTGGCCGCCATGCTGCCGTGAGG
>CAIWVR010000350.1 GCA_903916165.1 uncultured Hyphomicrobiales bacterium
AATCCTTCGTTGCCGCGACGTCGCCCGCCAGTCACGATCTTGCCGCCACGATCAACAGCATCAGCAACAAACACATCCATCGCATCGAGCCTGCGCGGATTGGCGAGCGGCCCCATGGTCGTGTCAGCGTCGAGACCGTTGCCGAGCCGCAGGCCCTGTGCATATTCGGTAAAGCGCGACAAAAAGCGGGTGTAAATATCTTCCTGCACATAGAAGCGCGTCGGCGAAATGCAGACCTGTCCCGCATTCCGGAATTTGAACGCTGCGATCATGTCGGCAGCCTTTTCCGGGTCCGCATCATTGAACACGACGACAGGCGAATGGCCACCGAGTTCCATCGTAGAGCGCTTCATCGTCCTTGCCGCGAGCGCGGCGAGATGCTTGCCGACGCCTATTGAGCCCGTGAACGAGATCTTCTTGACCTGCGGTCTCGCGAGCAGATCTTCAGATATTTCGGAGGGAATTCCAAAGACGAGATTAAGGACGCCGGCTGGCAACCCGGCATCGGCGAAGCAGCGCGCCAGCTCCACGCAGGCCCCCGGCGTCTCCTCCGACGGCTTGATGATGATCGCACAGCCCGCACCCAGCGCACCGGCAATCTTGCGTGCTGGCGTGACGACGGGAAAGTTCCACGGCGTGAAAGCCGCCACAATACCGACGGGCTCATGAACGACAAGTTGACGCACCGCCGGATTGCGGCCGGGCACGATTCGCCCATAGGAGCGACGTCCTTCCTCCGCATACCAGTCGATAATATCGGCGCCCATTAATGTTTCGATGCGCGCTTCCGCGAAAACTTTGCCCTGCTCGCGCACCAATATGCGTGCAATGCGATCATGCCTTTCCCGAAAAAGATGGGCGGCGCGATGCATGACGAGTGCACGATCATAAGCAGACATCCGGCTCCAGACCCGAAACCCCTGTTCCGCGGCAGCGATGGCATCGTCGAGATCCGCCTTTCCGGCGTGCGGGAGGGTTGCGATCGCCTTGCCGGTTGCCGGATCGACAACGTCCTCGCTGCGACCATTTGCGCCGGTCGTCTTCCACTCACCTGCGATAAAAAGTGCCAGATCAGGATACATGGACGCCTCTCGCTGAAGTCGCGGAACAGGGACCGATCATCAGCTGCCGATCACCGCAAGAAAATCGCACTGAATAAGAACCCCCGGTTCCATCGGCGCTTCCATGACCTGACGCGCAGGACGCGTCGCAGGGTCGGGAAACATCTTCGTCCATTCGTCATTGATAGCTGGACGCACGATCGGTGACATCCAAAATGTCACTTTGATGATGTCGTCGAGGCTCGCCCCTGCCGCCTCCACCGTATGACGCATATTCTCGAACATGAAGGCGCATTGCTGCGCAAGGGTCGCCGGGAATTCATGCGTCTGCGGATCCACCCCGCGGATCAATCCAGATGCGATAATGGCGCCAATGCGGGCCGCATTCGGAATCGGGTTCACATGGCTGAACTGACTAATGTAAACAGCGCGACGATTCATAGCTTTCCCCGTGCGTTTCCCTGATGTCCAAAACACGCTTTGACGGTGCCTGTCAGTAAGGACAAATGACGTTCAGGAGGGCCTGCTGGCCATCCTTGACCACTCTCTCGCAGGCGCGGCGCAGCGCGGCCTTGAGATCGGCGGGCTTCTCCACCCGCTCGCCATATCCGCCATGCGCCTGCACGGCGAGTTCGTAATTCGGCGATGGATTGAGGTCGGCCATGAAATTGCCGTCATCCTCGCCTGCAGCACCGTCCTTGAACATGGACAAGGTTGCGCTGCGCACGGCACCATAGCGACTGTTGTTGATGATAATGGTCAGAACCGGCAGCTTATGTGCCTCTGCAGTCCAATGCGCGGCCATCGGATTTGAGAAGATATAAGAACCATCGCCGAGCACTGCGACGCAGAGTTTTTCAGGCGCGGCGGCCTTGGCGCCAAGGGCTGCGCCCAGTCCCCAGCCCAGACCGCCCGATGAACTCAGGCCATAATAGGTGTCGGCCTGCTCGCGAGGGCAATGGTCCTGCATCAGCGAATATTCATTGAAGATCACTGCATCTGGACCCACGGCCTCGCCGATCATCCGGCTCAGAAATGCGAGCGTAATGACATCGTCCTTCGGCTCTGACGCCTTTGCGAGAGCGGTGCGCCGGGCCACGTTTTTGGCCGCAATCGTACTGCGCCGCAGTTCGATCGCCTCCGTCGACAGATGGGCCGAAGCGAGTGCCGTCTCAAGCGCTGCAAGCGCGCTTTTGGGAGTGGCGGTGATGGCGAGATCGGCGGGGAAACTGCGCATGGGATAGCGCACGAAGGCTGGATCCTCGCCAATCGTCGCAACCCGACACGTCAGGCCCGGCCCACCATGCGTGTCGGGTATATAGGGCACATCACATTCGATCTCGATGATGAGATCGGCGTCCTTCATCAATTGACCAGGATCAAAGCCCATATGCATGGGATGGCTTGAGGGGAGACAAACCGCAAGCTGCCGATGCGTGACGACAGGCAGCGCATATGTCTCGGCCAGGCGCGCAAGCACATCTATCGAATCCGCGCCGCTCGATGTCGCGATGACCAGCGGCGCTTTCGCCTGAGCGATCCATCCAGCCAGCACGTCGATAGCGGCGGGGTCCGGATGAGGACGCGAAGGAATACTGCGCGGCTTATCCGGCGTGTAGGAATCAGGGAGCGGCGCTGAAAGCGGCTCGCGCGGCAGCGTCAGATAGACCGGCCCGCGCGGGCTCGTCATCGAGACTTCATGCGCACGCGAGACAACGTCGCCGACCTGCTCGGGCATCCGCAATTCATAATCCCATTTCACCGCCTCGCGCAGCATGGCCGCCTGGTCGAACATTTCCTGACCCCAATGGACCGGACGGCTGCGACTGCCGAAGGAATCCTTTTCTGTGATCGGCGTCCGGCCTGCGATAAGGATCAGCGGAATGCGATCGCGACTGAGGTTCAGGATGTTATTGATCGCATTGGCCGTCCCGACATTCACATGAAGCATCACGGCCTGCGCCCGTCCCGTCATGGCATAGGCACCATGAGCCATGGCGACAGCGAGATTCTCGTGCGGCACAACAACAGCCGTCGGGACTTTCACATTACTACGCGCTGCACGGCCATAAGCTTCCACCACAGGAGGAAAATCCGTACCCGGATTTGCGAAGAGAAAATCGACGCCGTGTTCATGCAGGGATTGCAGAAAGGCTTCCGCGGCGATGCGCTTGCGCCCACCTGCGACTTCGTTGCGAGAGGTCATGTCCTGAGCCATCGAATTTCCTGCTGCACTGGTCGCCGTACCTTGGCAAACGCTAACTGCGCCACATGTTGCTGACGGAGTATATCGCAACATGTTTGCACGTTACAAGTCTTCCTTGGTCAACGCCATGCTGACAAACCGAGCCAAGATACGAAAACATATTGACGGAAAAAGCGCCTGTGCTACAGGAAAGAGCGCTTGCTTTCGAGCAAACACCAAGGCTATTTCGCATTCCCGGTGGACTTCAGGCCCTTGTGGGCTTTTGGGAGTTCGCCTGACCTGCAGGGTTGAGCATGGATCTGCAGTACAGCGCCGAGGAGAAAGCCTTCCGGGCCGAGGTCCGCGCTTTCATCGCCGAGCATCTCTCATCGGAAATTCGCGAGGGCATGCTGCGCGGCGGCTATCTCATTCCGGAGCACATCATCGCCTGGCAACGTCTGCTGCACAAGAAAGGCTGGGCGGTTCCGCACTGGCCTGTGGAGTGGGGCGGGGCCGGTTGGACGGCGATCCAGGAAGCCATCTTCACCGAGGAGCTGCAGCGCGCGCCCGCGCCGCGGCCTCTTGCATACAGTGTCTACATGCTCGGGCCAGTGCTGATCGCTTTCGGATCTGCCGCGCAGAAACGTCGCTTTTTGCCGCGCATCGCCAATCTCGATGACTGGTGGTGCCAAGGATTTTCGGAGCCCGACGCGGGATCCGACCTGGCTTCGCTCAAGACGAGCGCGCGGCGCGAGGGCGATGTCTATGTCGTCAACGGGCAGAAAACCTGGACGTCCTATGCGCAATATGCCGACTGGATCTTCTGTCTGGTGCGCACTGACCCAGTCGCAAAAAAACAGATGGGCATTTCCTTTCTCCTGATCGACATGAAATCGGAGGGGGTGCGCATTCGCCCGATCGAAACCATCGATGGCGGCCATGAAGTCAATGAGATCTTCTTCGACAATGTCAGGGTTCCGGTCGAGAACCTTGTCGGCGAGGAGAACAAGGGATGGGATTACGCAAAATTTCTTCTCAGCGCCGAGCGCGTCAATCTCGCACGCCTTGGGGTCTCCAAGGAACGCCTGACGCGCGCCCGCGAAATCGCCGCAAGAACGACCTACAAGGGCCGCCCCCTCATCGAGAACTCCGGCTTTCGCACCCGCCTCTTCGCGATCGAAGTCGAGTTAAAGGCGCTGGAGATCACGCAAATGCGGGTGCTGTCAGCCGAGACAAAACCCGGCGGCGTGGCTGATCCTGCATCCTCGATCCTGAAGGTGAAGGGCTCGGAGCTTCTGCAGGCGACGAGCGAACTTCTGATGCAGGCACTCGGTCAGGACGCCGTGCGCGCAGAGACTGACGATGATGCCGACTGGGCCTCGACGATCACCGGAAATTATTTTAACTGGCGCAAATTATCGATCTTCGGTGGATCGAACGAGATTCAAAGAACCATCGTTGCGCGCTCAATCCTGGGACTTTGATCGTGGACTTTGCACTTTCTGAAGAACAGCAGATGATGCAGGACGGCCTCGCGAGGCTGCTGCAAAAATCATGTCCATTTGAACGCCGCGCTGCGATCATTCAATCAGACAAGGGCTGGAGTGAAGAGGTCTGGCGGCAATTTGCCGACATGGGATTACTCGCCCTGCCCTTCGACGAAAGTCTGGGCGGTCTCGGTGGGTCACCTGTTGAAACCATGATCGTCATGGAGCAAATGGGCCGTTCGCTCGCGCTCGAGCCCTATTTCGCGACGGTTATTCTGGCAGGCGGTGTGCTTCGCCGCGCTGCGAGCGCCGAGCAAAACGAGCGCATCACGTCGCGGATCATCGACGGCCAATGGACTCTTGCGCTCGCCCATGACGAAGCAAAAGCGCAGGGAGATTTCGCGCATGTCGAGACACGCGCCAGGCGCAACGCAAGGACATGGGTCCTCGACGGCGAAAAAAGCTTCGTGCTGAACGGCGATTCTGCAGATGGGATCATTGTTTCCGCGCGCATTGAGGGGTCACCCAATGATCAATATGGTCTCGGCCTCTTTCTTGTGAACCCGAGCGACCCTGGTGTTCATGTCCGCAAATACACGCTCCACGACGGTCGTCGCGCTGCATCCCTCAGCCTGTCTGGCGTCTGCGTCGAAGCAACAAATGTCATCGGACATCCGGGCGAGGCCTTCGTCCTTCTCGAGGCGGTCCGCCAGGATGCGCTGGCGGGGATCTGCGCAGAAGCCGTCGGTGCCATGTCGGTCTTGCATGAAATGACGGTGGATTACCTCAAGCAGCGGCGCCAGTTCGGGGTCACGATCGGCAGTTTCCAGGCTCTTCAGCATCGCGCCGCCGACATGTATATCGCGCTCGAACAGGCACGCAGCATGGCCATGTATGCGACGATGATGATCTCGGACGCCGATGCAGCGAGCCGCGCGCGGGCGGTTGCCGCCGCAAAAGTGCAGATCGGACGCTCAGGACGTTTTATCGGGGAACAGGCGATCCAATTGTTTGGTGGCATCGGCGTCGCGATGGAATTCAAGGCAGGCCATTGCTTCAAGAAACTGACCGTGCTGGACCGTATGATGGGCGACGCCGATGAGCACCTTGAGGTCCTCAGTTTCGGAGAGAGCCTGTTCAATGCCGATTAACACCGACGCTGCCGCTCCCGGAGAAACGCTGAATGATCGTGTGCGCATCGAAACGCAGACATCTATCGCTTTTGTCATCATAGACAATCCCCCGGTCAATGCGTGTTCCTGGGAGACGCGCTGCGGATTGCTTGCGGCGATCAAACAATGCGAACATGATCCCGCGATCGCCGCGATTGTCGTGATGGGCGCCTCGCGAATGTTTATGGCTGGCGCAGATATTAGCGAGTTCGACGGCCCGATTCGCGATCCGCAAATGCCTGCGGTGATTGCCGCCATTGAGGATTGCGCTAAGCCCGTTGTCGCCGCGATGTCAGGTGCGGCGCTAGGGGCTGGCTTTGAAGTTGCGCTGGCCTGTGACGCGCGGATCGCAACGGAAGACGCCGTGCTCGGGCTACCGGAAGTCCTGCTCGGCGTCATCCCTGGTGCAGGCGGAACACAACGCCTGCCGCGCCTCATTGGCATCAGCCGCGCGATCAATCTCATTGGCCGCGGGAGCCGCGTGGTGGCACGCGCGGCCCTGCGGGATGGCATGATCGACGCCATCGCATCAGAAGACCTTCGCGAGCAGGCTGCCCAACTCGCCAGATCACTCAAAGGCGAAAAGCGCCGCTTGCGCGATGTCCTCGTGCCCCCGGAGACGGAAGCTGTCATAGAGGCCGCCGGGGTGAAAACGCTCGCGCAGGCTCAGGGCGATCGCGCGGTCGCCGCCGCAATCGCCTCGGTGCGCAAAGCCGCCACGCTTCCCTTTGAGCAGGCGCTTGCTGAGGAACGCGCTGCCTTTCAGGATTTACGTCAAAGCCGCGAAGCCGTCGCAAAGCGATATCTCTTTTTTGCCGAACGCGAAGCAGCTCGGGTTGCCGACATCAAGAACGCGAAAGCCCGCACCATCGGACGGGTCGGGATTGTCGGTGCGGGCACGATGGGCGTTGGCATCGCCATGTGCTTTCTCGATGCAGACGTGGCAATATCGCTCGTCGAACGTGATGCGCCGTCGCTTGAGGCCGGCATCGAACGTCTGGGTGTCGCCTATCGGCGCATGGTCGACAGCGGCCGCATATCGGACGAGGTTATGACCTTGCGTCTTGCGCTTGTCTCTCCCTCCATAGACATGCAAACCCTTGCCGACGTCGATCTGATCATCGAGGCTGTCTTCGAAGACATGGACATCAAGCGATCCCTGATGCGGCAACTCGGCGGCATTGCACGACCAGGCACCGTGATCGCATCCAACACATCCTACCTTGATCTGGACGCCCTGGCGCACGAGACATCGCGCCCGTCAGACGTCGTCGGCCTGCATTTCTTCGCACCAGCGCAGGTCATGCGCCTACTCGAAATTGTTCGGGGCGCGGACACGGCACCGGATGTTCTCGCAACGGCGCTGTCGGTCGCGAGGAAGATCGGCAAGACGCCCGTCATCGCGCGTGTCGGCGAAGGCTTTATCGGCAATCGCCTCTATTCCGCCTACCGCCTGCAATGTGAGTTCATGCTCGAGGAAGGCGCGCTTCCGGAACAGATTGACGCAGCTCTCGTTGCTTTCGGCTTTGCGATGGGCCCCTTTGCAGTGGCAGATCTTTCAGGCCTCGATATTGCCTGGCGTACACGCCAGAGACTCGCCCCCACGCGGGATCCACAAACCCGCTATTCGGATATTCTCGACAGGCTCTGCGAGGCCGGACGGTTTGGTCAAAAGTCGGGAAAAGGTTGGTACGTCTATCCAGATGGCGCGCGACGCGGCATTCCCGATGACGAAACGCGCATTGTCATTGAAGAGGCTTCTCGGCGCAAAGGCCTGACGCGCAGAACCATCAACGAGTCCGAAATAGTTCACCGTGCGATCTGTGCGATCGTCAATGAGGCCGCTCTTCTTCTGGCTGAAGGAGTTTCACAACGCGCCTCTGATGTCGATGTCGTGATGGTCAAGGGCTATGGCTTCCCGACGCGCGAAGGTGGGCCCCTGTTCTGGGCCGCACGTCTTGCGCCGCAAGACCTGCAAGGCTGGCTCAGCGTCATTGCGACCTCCATCGGCCATGGCTTTCGGCTCGGTGACGTCGCCGCGACACTGGCACCCCTGGCACCTGCAACACCTCGTCCACAATCCACGTGACAGGACACCACATGCCTTACGAAACGATCATTGTCGAAGCGCAGGGCAGGGTCGGCCTCATCCGCTTCAACCGTCCCAAGGCGCTGAACGCGATTAACAGCCAATTGATTCAGGAATTGGCGCGCGCCATCGCCGTCTTTGAGCAAGATGCCAACATCGGATGCCTTCTCATCGCGGGATCAGACAAGGCCTTTGCAGCTGGTGCCGACATCAAGGAACTCGCGGACAAGACCTTCGTTGACGCCCTGAAGCAGGATTTCGTCGGATCGTGGAGCTGCCTTGCACAGGCGCGCAAGCCCGTTGTCGCCGCGGTGGCAGGCTTTGCACTTGGCGGGGGCTGCGAGCTGATGCTTCAGTGCGATGTGATTATCGCTGCGGATAATGCAAAATTTGGTCAGCCAGAAATCAAACTCGGGACCATACCCGGACTCGGCGGCACACAGCGCCTGACACGTGCCATCGGCAAGGCGAAAGCCATGGAGCTGATCCTGACAGGCCGGATGATGGACGCTCGCGAAGCGGAGGCCGCAGGCCTTGTCACCCGTGTCGTGAGCCTCGACCAACTTGATGAGGAGGCGATGAAAGTCGCGCGCGCAATCGCCGGCATGTCCCTGCCTGCCCTCATGCTTGCCAAGGAATCGGTCAATCGCAGCTTTGAATCGTCACTCGCCGAGGGACTGCTCTCCGAGCGACGAGCGCTGCACGCACTCTTTGCAACGCACGACCAGAAGGAAGGCATGCGCGCCTTTATCGAAAAACGGCCGCCCAATTTCACCAATTCCTGATCAAGAGTTGAGGAAATGGGCCTCGAAGGGCATAGATCCTGCTGATCTTTGACGATGCCGATGGCGGCCAGTCCGGCGAAAAAATCGCCGCACCTGCAGTGAGGCGCTTGCAGGGCGACCTGTCATGATATTGACGTTTCTGGATCTGCATGGTCTCCTCGACTGGCGTTGTTATACGCGGGAGAAGCGCTATGTGGATATGGACTGGATGGCTTGGGACCATCATGCCTCTATCATGTGCTCTAACGATCGGGCTGATCACCATGCAGACCTCATCCGCCGCAGCGTCCGAGATCCGCGTCTACAGCGGAGGTGCGCCGCAAGAAACTCTGGAAATGATGAAGGCCAGCTTTGAGAAACAGACCGGGCACAGACTCATATTTACGTTTGCACATGTGAGTATCATCCAGAAAAAGCTGGCTGCTGGTGAAAAAGCGGATGTCCTGCTTCTGCCGACACCCCTGATGACAGCAACGGACCAGACGATCGGCCTTCGTGCTGAGGGCCGTGCAGAGCTCGCGCGCATCGGGATCGGCGTTCTCATCAAAGAAGGTGCAGCCCGTCCTGACGTTTCAAATGCGGATGCCGTTCGCAGGCTTTTGCGGGAGGCGCGCGCGATTGCCGTTCCGCAGCAGGATGGCATCACCGGCTCGCATCTGATGCGCATGATGGACAAACTTGGCATAGCCGAAGAGGTGCGCAGCAAGCTGAAACACAAGCCCGCTATTGATGGTGCCGGCAATATGGTCGCCTCCGGTGAGGCTGACGTCGGCCTGTACCTTGCCAGTGAGGTCTTGTCGATCAAGGGGGCCATGCTGGCAGGCTTCCTGCCGCAGGAGCTGCAGAATTATGTCGTCTACAGCGTCGGGATCCCCGCCACAAATACCAGTCCGGAAGCGGCCCTGTCTTTTGTGACTTTCATAGAGGACCCATCGAGCCGCGAGAGCTGGAAGGCGACTGGCTTTGAACTGCTCGACGTCAAGAAGAAGTAACAGGGCTCGCACGCTTCCCACACCAGCCTGTCAATTGCCGACCGCTTTCGCCACTTCCGCTGCAACATCGGGCGGTGTCGTTGCGTAGATCTCCTCGACATGTTTTTGCAAGTTGGAGCCAGCGGTCGGGGTCATGTCAAAATTGGCCTGGCGCGCTTCCGCGATCACGCCATTATCCTTCATCGCGGCATCGAATGCATTGCGCAGGGCCTCGAGGCGCTCGGTCGAAAGACCGGGCGGCCCAATGATCGGACGCCCCAAGACTTCGCGCGCAAAGGTCACACGCAATATCTTGCGTTGCCGATCACTCATCTCGCGATCATAAATATTCGGTACAGTCTTCAAGGGGCCCAGAGGAGCCTCGGAGAGGACCAATTGTTCACGAATGCCGCCGTTTTTATAAAGCGAAAGGTTCGACAGGGTCGTGTATGAAATACAGATTCCGTCGAGCTCCTTGCGTTCAATCGCCAAAGCGACATCGGTGCCTCCGCTCCCAAACCCGGCGATGATCTTGAACTTCATCCCAAAGACGTTTTTCAGCATCAGAGGGGCGAGATTTGTCTCCGAACCGCCACCGCCCGTTCCGACAATCGTCTCTCGCTGATAGAAATCGTCGATGGACACATAATTCAGATCGCTGCGGACAGCGCAGACTGTCGTCTCAGTCGCGGGGCTGCCAATATAGGCAAGAGTGCGGGGATCAAATTGAACGCCCTGCCCACCAAACAGAGGTTCGAACGGAATGCCGCGCGCGATAAGCCCGATCTGCGTCCCGTCCCTCGGTGCCACATTGGCGAGATAATTGGTGAGACGCAGCGATCCCGCACCCGGCATTTGCTGGACAACAAGCGTCGGATTTCCTGCCAGATGCCGGACCATGCCGCGCCCGACAATGCGCGTCCAGATATCGTTCGGCCCGCCTGCGGCGAAGCCGACAAACATCTGCAACTGCTTCCCCTTATAAAAAGATTCTTGCGCCTGCACGAGGGTTGCTGACGTTGCGCCAATGGTGAGCGCCGTGACGAGCGCCCATAGGTTTCGAAGCGACATGGTCTTCTCCCTCATGCATCAGGTGTCGAGCGTACTTGATGCGAAGAATTCCTCGAGTTTCATCACGCGCGGGGTGAGTCCCTGTTCATGTGAATAAACAGCCGTTGCTTCAAGTGTTTTTCGGTTTGCCGAAATGCCGTGTCGCAAAACGTTTTGCTGCAAGGCTTTTTCGACGTCGCGCGGAACACCACCCGTCCAAATGTGATATTGTGCATGGTCCATACGCTGCCGGTCGGCTATATCGGCCGCTTTCTTGAAAGCCTTGTAGACATTGAAGGCAATCCACGGATGCTTTTCAGCGATGCTCCGACGCAACGCCATGCCGTGATTGATCGGAAACATCCCCGTCTTTTGATAGAAGCGTATGCCCTCCGCGATTCGATCGGGAAACAGCGACTTCACTTCGGGACGGGCGCGCAGGTCTATGGTCGAGCGCTCCAGCGTCTTGGGCTCACGGCGATGATCGTAATAATGCAGGACAGCATCAAGCTCTCCGGCAACGAGCATGGAGCCAAGATTTTTTTCAATCGGGATCTGCTTGATGGTGGTGCCGGGAGGAGCTTGTTGCGCGGTCGCACCACCCGACGTTGCACCACCGTGACTTTGCGACGGAAGCCGCTCCATCCAATGTTCCATCTCGTGCTGATGCACGCCGAACTCATGCTGGAGAACCGCGCGGATCCAGACCGCTGCAGTCTGTTGAAATTCAGGAATACCGACGCGCTTGCCGCGCAAATCTGCCGGGGTTTCAATGCCCGCATCCTTGCGTACGAAAATCTCCGTATGGAAGAATTTCCGCGTCGTAAAAATGGGCAGGCCGACCCAGTCGCGATTGCCCTGCGCAGTGGCGAGCATCAAGGACGAAAGAGACATCTCGGAAAGATCGAAATCCTGAAACTTGAGTTGCCGCCAGAACATTTCCGACGGAAACATCACGGTGGGAATGAGTTCGACCCCATCGATCTTCACGGTCCCGTCGAGGATCGGCCATGTCCGTGGATTTGAGCTGATGGCAAGGCTGAGCTGGATGGTCATGGGACGGCGGCTCCTTTTGGCGCGTGGCTGATCATGGCTTGATGGCCAGGCGGGCCTTTTCAACAATATCTTTGGGCGTCGCATAAAAGCCCTGCACGAGCTCCTGCACGCGCACGCCCGGCGACGGTGAGACTTCGAGCCCAGCTTTTTCTGCATCTGCAAGGAAGTTGGGGTCCGTCATCGTTGCATCAAAAGCACTGCGCAGGATCTGCACACGCACGGCCGGGGTTCCGTCACGAATGAAGAGTGGACGTTCGAAGCCCTTCTGCGTCAGGACGAAAGCCGCCACCTTTCTATTGTCCTCACCCTCGATGAACCCCCAGATGGACGGGACGCCCATTTCGGTAAGTTCCGGAATCTCGTCAATGCCGATCTGTGCCAGAAGATTGAGGCGTTTATCCCTGATCCAGTCTGCTTTCTGTGCCCGCGCGCCGGACCAGTTCCAACCGCACACGCCATCTACTTCGCCACGCTCCATCGCAAGTGTAATGTGCGTCGAACCATTGTACCCAGGAATGATGTTGAACTTTGCGCCGGCAAGATTCTTCACAAGCAGCGCAACGTCAAATGAGGGGGCACCCGGCCCCTGTGCGCCCATGGTCGACGGGCGGTTCTGGGCGTCCGAAAACGTCTTGATCGGGGACTTGTCCATCGTCGTGCAGATACTCACGCCGACATTGGTTGTCCCGATATAGATGAATTTTGATGCGTCCACAGTGGCATCGCCCGGCTCGCCAAGCAGCGGCCCGACAATGGCCCCTGGCGCGGTCGCGCCGATCGTCATGCCATCGGCTGGTGCCACCGCACCGACATATTGCATGGAACGCGTGCCGCCCGCTCCGGGCATGTTTTTCACAAGAATGTTGGGATTGCCCGCAATATGCGCCCCCAGGCGTCGCGACACGAGGCGCGCATAGAGATCGATCCCGCCCCCCGCCGCGCCGCCCACGATGATATCGACTGCCTTTCCCGCATAGACGTCAGCGGCTCGCCCCGGGTTGGCAAGCATCGCCACGAAGAGCGCAGCAGATGCGAAAGCCCGGCACCATCGGATGTGAAGCATCATGAGGTCCTCCTGACTGCGTCCGCTTGGCGGACTTACGGCCTGATCGCGTTCCGTCCCTTGTCGACTATATCTTTTGGCGTGGCGTAAAAGGCTTCCACGAGTGTCTGAACAGTGTCGCCAGATGCCGGCGCGACATCGAGGCCCGCCTTCTCCATGTCGGCCAGGAATTGAAGATCAGTCATCGTTTTATCGAAAGACTTTCGCAGAACTGCCACGAGCTCAATCGGCGTTTTCGGGCCAACCGCGAGCGGTCGCTCAAAACCTTTTTGCGCGAGAATAAATTCAGCAACCTTCCGGTCGTCATCGTCGGTGATGTAGGTCCAGATCGGCGGCACGCCCAGTTGCGTAAGTTCTTCATCTTCGCCGACACCCGTCTGCAAGATGACATTCAACTTCTTGTCACGAAGCCAGTCAGGCTTCTGGGATTTGGCGCTCGACCAGTTCCAGCCGCACATCCCGTCAATCTCACCACGCTCCATCGCCAGCAGAAGGTGTGACGAGCCATTATAACCCGTGACAATGCTATATTGGGCACCGGTCACTTTCTGGACGAGATAGCCGATGTCGTAGGTGAGCGCGCCGGGCCCTTGTGCGCCCATGATCGTCTTGCGCTGCAGGGCATGCTCGAAAGTCTTGGT
>CAIWVR010000351.1 GCA_903916165.1 uncultured Hyphomicrobiales bacterium
CCATCACCTGTTCGAGATCCGAAGCCCCATGAACCTCTTCGCCGAGTTCCAGACCCGTGTCGCCACGATCCTGACAGGCATTGCCGCGTCTGGCCGCCTGCCGGCCGATCTTGACCTTGGCCGGTTCGTCGTCGAGCCGACGAAGGATGCCGCCCACGGCGATCTGGCGACCAACGCCGCCATGGTCTATGCCCGCGAGGCCAAGGCGAGCTTCGCCAATCCCAAACAGCTCGCGACCGAAATCGCCTTTGCGCTGGCCCAGGACGCCGATGTGGCGGAGGCCGAAGTCGCCGGTCCGGGCTTTATCAACATTCGCCTGAAGCCGCAGGTCTATGCCCGGGTCATGCGCGCGGCGCTGGAGCAGGGCGCGGACTTTGGTAAGGGCGCGGCGCTGGCTGGGCCGGTCAATGTGGAATATGTGTCGGCCAATCCGACCGGGCCGATGCATGTCGGCCATGGCCGTGGCGCGGTGTTCGGCGATGCGCTCGCCAATCTGCTCGCCTTTGCGGGCTATGACGTCACCCGCGAATATTACATCAATGACGCGGGCGCGCAGGTCGACGTGCTCGCCCGCTCGGCCTTCCTGCGCTACCGCGAGGCGCTGGGCGAGGTGATCGGAGAGGTCCCCGAGGGGCTCTATCCCGGCGATTATTTGAAGCCGGTTGGCGTCCAGCTCGTCCACCAGTTCGGCGTGACCTTGCGCGACCAGCCCGAAGCCGCCTGGCTGGGGACGGTCCGCGAGATCGCCATTTCCATGATGATGGACATGATCCGCGCCGATCTTGCGGCGCTGAACATCGTCCACGCGGTCTTTTTCTCCGAGCGCTCGCTGACCAACGGACCGGATGGCGACTGCGTCGGCGCGGTGATCGCCGCCTTGCGCACGCGTGGCATCGTCTATGACGGTCGCCTGCCGCCGCCCAAGGGCCAGCCGATGGAAGACTGGGAGGACCGCGAGCAGGTGCTCTTCCACACCACCGACTTCGGCGACGATGTCGATCGCCCGCTGGTCAAGTCGGATGGCGGCTATACTTATTTCGCGTCCGACATCGCCTATCACAAGTCGAAGGTGGACCGCGGCTTCACCCGGCTGATCGATGTCTGGGGTGCCGACCATGGCGGCTATGTGAAGCGCATGACGGCGGCCGTGAAGGCGGTTTCAGGCGGTTCCGCCAGCCTGGATGTCAAGCTATGCCAGCTGGTGAAGCTGATGCGGCATGGCGAGCCGGTCAAAATGTCCAAGCGCTCGGGTGACTTCGTGACCTTGCGTGAAGTGGTGGATGAAGTCGGTGTCGATGCTGTCCGCTTCATGATGATCTTCCGCAAGAACGATGCCGCACTGGAATTTGATCTCGCTAAAGTCATTGAACAATCTAAGGACAATCCGGTATTTTACGTGCAATATGCCCATGCTCGCGGGTGTTCGGTGCTGCGGCAGGCGGTGGCCACATTGCCTGATCTGGATGCGTCGTCCGAATCACTGGCGGGTGCCGCGCTCGATCTTCTGGTCGATGACGGTGAAAAGAATATCTTGAAACTGATCGCGCAATATCCGCGTCAGGTTGAGGCTGCCGCAGCGGCGCATGAGCCGCATCGGATCGCTTTTTACCTTCATGACCTCGCCAGCGCCTTCCATTCGCACTGGAACCGCGGAAAGGATCATCCGGAATTACGCTTTGTTAACGAAGAAAATACACAATTGACGAAAGCCCGCTTGGCTCTCGTTGTTTCATTAACGGGTGTTCTCGCTTCGGGCCTTGGCATTTTGGGCGTGCGTGCGCCTGAGGAAATGCGCTGAGCTTCTGGTGCGAGACTGGCCTTGCAAGCTTGCCTCACCCTGAAGAAGACAGCGGATCCGGACCACGCTACGAGGTGTGAGATGAGTGAGCCTGTCGCCAGACCGCGTTACTACGGTGAACCCGGCAACGCCTTCGATGTCGACGAGATCGAACGCCGCATGCGCCTGACCATCGACCCGCCGAAGCCGAGCGAGGCTGATCCGCTCGCAGAGCTTGCCCGTCTTGTCGGGCAGACCAATGATGATGCCTTCAGCCGTATCTTTGAAGGGCGGAATGGTCCAACCGCGCCTCCGCCAGCGCGTGGCGCTGCGTCGCGCTTGATGGAGCCGCCGCCGGTTGCCGAACCCGCACGTGACAATCTCTACGCCGCAGCCTTCGACCCCTACCCGGAGCCTCGTCGCGAGGAAAATTACGCTTACGATGATCGTGGCTATGCACAGGAGCCCGTGCAGCAGGGGCAAGAGCCCATGCAGGGCGATCAGGACTATGCCTATCAGCAGGGTGGGGACTGGCAGGGATATGCCCAGGACGGCTATTATGAGGATCAGCAATATGAGGAGCAATTGCGCCGCAGGGGTCGCGCGCGGCTCTTGATAGGTGTTGCCTTTCTTGTTGTTGCCGGAGGTGCGACGGCTGCTTTCATGATGCGGGGCCCATCTGGCGACGGCAAGGATGCCCCGCCCATTATGGCGATCGCGGGTCCGACGAAGGTCGCTCCCGCCGAGCCGTCCCCGGATGGCGTCAAGCCATCGATTTCCATTCTCGAACGTGGTGGAAACTCAGGCTCGCAGCAAAGCCGTCTGGTGCAGAACGAAGAACAGCCTGTCGATGTGAGCGCCACCGCCCGGGTATCTGGAGCGCGTCCCGCACGCCCTGCCGAGTCAGGCGGGGCTGTCACACTGGCACCGCCGGCACCGCCGCCGGTTCCCAACTCCCTCTTTGCCGAACCCAAGCGCGTCAAGTCCGTGGCCGTGCGTCCGGACGGGTCGATTGTCGAGCAGCCCGCGCCGCAGCCGCCGGCCCAGCGGGCCGAAGCGCCGGTGATCCCGATGCCGGGCACGGCCAGTCGGCCCACGGACATGGCGTCGCTGGTCGCCTCGACGACGCCCGGCTCCGCTCAGAAAGTGCCCGCACGGACCGTCGAGCCCCCGAAGCCGCCGACGAGGCCTGCTTCCGTGGCCAGCGCGCCGACTCCCCCGGCCGCCATTCCAGCGGGAGCTGCAGGTGCCTTTTCGGTGCAATTGACGAGCACCACCTCGGTCGACGAGGCGAAGGATGCCGTGGATCGCCTGACCCGCAGATTCTCGTCCGAACTCGGTTTCTACCGGCCCTCGGTCGTCAAGGCTGAGGTCAGCAACAAGACGGTCTATCGCGTTCGGGTGAAGAGCCTGTCGAGCGACGATGCCAATACGCTGTGCGCCAAACTTAAGGCCGGTGGCGGGTCCTGCTTCGTCGCGCGCGACTGATAAGGCCTGTTCATGGCGCGGGCCTTCATTTGCGGCGTGTCCGGCCTCGTCCTTACGGACGAGGAGCGGCATTTTCTCTCCGGGGCCTTGCCCTGGGGCTTGATCATCTTCAAGCGTAACGTGAGAGATCAAGCGCAACTGTCTGCTCTTACATCAGAATTTCGTGCGCTTGTCGGGCGTTCCGATGCGCCGGTGCTGGTCGATCAGGAGGGGGGGCGGGTCCAGCGGCTCGGGCCGCCGGTCTGGCCTGCGGCTCCCGCGGCCGCATGGTTTGACGATTTGCCCTGTTCTGACGAGGAAAAGATCGATCTCGTGCGCCTCTCGGCGCGCCTCATGGGTCACGATCTGCGTGCCTGTGGCATCAATGTCGACTGCCTTCCGGTGCTCGACGTGCCCGCGCCCGGCGGCCACAATGTCATCGGCGACCGCGCCTATGCCGCCGATCCGGCGCAGGTCGTGCGACTGGGCGGCGCGGCGGCGGCGGGCCTGCTGCAGGCGGGCGTGCTCCCGGTGATGAAACATGTGCCAGGTCATGGCCGGGCCGGAGCTGACAGCCACCTCGAACTACCGCGCGTCGACGCCTCGCTCGCCGATCTGGACCGGATGGATTTTGCGCCGTTCCGGGCGCTGGCGCATCTGCCGATGGCGATGACCGCGCATGTGGTCTATACGGCGCTCGACCCGACCGGCCCGGCCACCACCTCGCGCAAGGTGGTGCAGGAGATCATTCGTCACGCCATCGGCTTCGACGGGCTGCTGATCAGCGACGACCTTTCGATGAAGGCATTGTCGGGGTCCTTCGGCGATCGGGCCGCGGCGTTGTTTGCGGCGGGCGTCGACATGGCCCTGCATTGCAATGGCGACCTCGATGAGGCGCGCCAGGTCGCGGCAGCCAGCCCTGTGCTTGACGGGCGCGCCGCCTCAAGGGCAGCCGCTGCGCTGAAGCTGGTGTCTTGTGCGCCAGAGGCCTTTGATCCTGTGGACGCCCGCGCCAGGCTTGATTCGGCGCTTGCGATGGCGGGGTAGGGGATTAGTCTGCGCGCCAGTTCCGGGATGTTCCGGCGGTGCGGAGTGATTCGTTGGCGACCGAGTTGTCCTTCGATCAGGCGGTGACGATCGACAAGGCCGATGCGGAGCCGTCCTTCCTTGTCGATATCGACGGGTTCGAGGGTCCGCTCGACCTGCTGCTGGAACTCGCGCGCCGCCAGAAGGTCGATCTCGCCAAGATCTCCATCCTTGCCCTGGCCGAGCAATATCTCCTGTTCATCGAGGCCGCCCGACGGGTGCGGCTCGAACTCGCAGCCGATTATCTCGTCATGGCCGCATGGCTCGCCTATCTGAAGTCGCGCCTGCTGATCCCGTCCGAGGTGGTGAAGGGCGACGAGCCTTTGGCCGCCGATCTGGCCGCCGCGCTCGCTGCGCGCCTGCGCCGGCTCGAGGCCATCCGCAAGGCGTCGGAGCTGCTCATGAACCGCCCGCGTCTGGGCCGTGACATGTTCCTGCGGGGGCGCCCCGAAGGCGTGTCGATCACCCGCCATTCGGAATATACCGCGAGCCTGTTTGACCTTCTGTCGGCTTATGCCCAGCAGCGCCAGATGCATGCCTTGTCGCGCGTGACGCTGACGCGGCGTGTGGTCTGGTCGCTGGCGGAAGCGCGCCAGGCCATCGAGCGTCTGGCCGGATCGATCAGCGAATGGACCACGATGGACCAGTTCCTGATTGATTATTGCGTCGCGCCGGAATTGCAGCGGACCGCGCGCGCCTCCTGCTTCGCCTCGTCGCTCGAACTCGTGCGCGAGGGCCGGATCGAGATCCGGCAGGACCGTGCCTTTGCGCCGATCTGGATGAAGGGCTGCCAAGCTGACGCGCGCGGGGCGGGCGAAGACAAAGTGTCCGGGCACAATCAGGCGGCCTGATGCGTGTTGTTCCTTATATGAATTGAAAGACGAGGAAATATTGGCCCAGATCTCTGTCCTCTTTCCGCAGCAGCCCACGCCGGAGGAAACCGGGGCGGAGGCCGCCTTGCGCGAGGCCAAGCGCATCGTCGAGGCGCTTCGGTTTGCTGCCGCCGAGCCGCTCGAGGAGACCGAGC
Organism: uncultured Hyphomicrobiales bacterium; assembly: GCA_903916165.1. GTDB lineage: Bacteria > Pseudomonadota > Alphaproteobacteria > Rhizobiales > Beijerinckiaceae > Terripilifer. The sequence goes on from CAIWVR010000351.1 coordinate 5,358, forward strand.
TGCGCAAGCGCCTGGCCGACAGTGTCAATATCCGCCAGGTGCTCGAGGCCCTGAAGGCCGATTATTCCACGCGCGGGATCAATCTCGTGCGCGTCGGCTCGAAGTGGATCTTCCGCACAGCCGCCGACCTTGGTTATCTCCTGTCGCGCGAGACGCAGGAGCAGAAGAAACTGTCGCGGGCGGCGCTGGAGACGCTGGCCATTGTTGCCTATCACCAGCCGGTGACGCGTGCCGAGATCGAGGACATTCGCGGCGTCGCCATTTCCAAGGGCACGATGGATGTGCTGATCGAGACGGGCTGGGTGCGCCTGCGCGGCCGCCGCAAGGCACCGGGCCGCCCGGTGACCTACGGCACGACAGACAATTTCCTCCTCCATTTCGGTCTTGAGGCGATCGGCGACCTGCCGGGTCTCGAAGAATTGAAGGGCGCAGGCCTGTTCGACGGACGCCTGCCGCAGGGCTTCGGCGTGCCGACACCCAACGATTCCGCCGAGCTGACGGACAGCGAGGAGCCGCTCGAGGGCGATCCCGACGACCTGTTCGCCCAGGTGACCGAGGAGACGCAGGCCGAAGCTTCCGCCGCTGTGGACGCTGCCGTGGACGCTGTCTCGCAGGCCGAGATGGAAAAGGTCACAG
>CAIWVR010000352.1 GCA_903916165.1 uncultured Hyphomicrobiales bacterium
CGCCCGTCCGAACTGAGACAAACCTGAAACCGGGAGGGGCTACGCCATGCGTGGCCCCTTTTTCAGTCTTGCGGGCGCACCCACACAATCCGGTCGCGACGCGTGAGGTGGCTGCCTCGCACTAAAGGCTGGATTGTTGCGCCGACGCTGGTTGCCGCACGTCGAAGAGCAGCGATTTGATCGTGACCGGCACCATGCCCGAGGGCAGCCTGATGCGGCCGATGTCGACGAAATCGAAATCGCGCAGTGTGATCCCGTCGATGACCAGAAGTGGGCCTGCGATGTGAAGCTCCTCGCGCAGAATGCCGCCCAATGTCAGGGCCGCATCACCCTCGAGCATGATATAGAGCGGCGCACCCGCGCCGATGCGGTCGGCAAGCCCGATCGCAATCCCGTCCGCCAACGCACGCACGCGCGCATAATCATGGTCGCCGCGCCAGCGAAAGGCCAAGGCGAAATCGCGCGTTGCGCTCTCGAAATCGAAGGCGCGACGGTGCGCGGCAATGGCACTGGCGATGGCGGACGCGTCGGGCAAGCCCGACAGCGACACGGCCGGCATCAGCACGGGAAGATTGCGGCGCGGCAGCAGCGTGGCGGGGGGCGAGATGAAGCTCGTCTGCCCGCTCATCTGCACGCTGAATTCCGATGCGCCCAGCGCCGTGGCGCGGATACATTCGCCAGCCGGCAGGAGCGGCACGGACAGGCGCTGTGCCTCGAGCCGCGCACGGATGGCGCGGCCGAGCCTGCGGCCCATGTCAGAAAAGTCCCGTGTTTCGCGCTGGTAGATGAATTCCGCAACGCCGCCGGAAAACAAAAGACCGTCCGCCGGGAGCGCGGCGAGCGGTTCGGTCAGCCAGAGCAAAGCTTCCGCCCCGGGCGTTTCCAGCGCGGCGAACAGCGCGTCCGCCATGACATCGGCGAGCCTGTCGAGACCGGCGCGCTCGATGCGGTCGCCCATATCCCAGTCAAGGCCGGCGCGCTGCAGGAACACGCGGGCGCTGTCGTCGCAGCGCACGATCACATCATCGCGCGACCAGGCGAGCTGGCGCCCGCCGATGGCCAGCGCGGCGCAGCCCTCGATGCGGCCCTCGACCACGCGCGAGATTTTCGTCGTGCCGCCGCCAATGTCGATGTTGACGAGTGTCGCGCCTTGTTCGAGCGAACGGCGCGCGGCGCCCGAGCCATAGGCGGCGAGCATCGCCTCCATATGGTGGCCGGCAGCGGCCGTGACGAGTTCGCCGAGATCGACGGCAAGCATGTCGGCAATGGCTTTTGCATTGTCGCGCGCCATCGCCTCGCCCGTGAGAATGACGACGCCGGTCTCGACATCGTCGGGCGTAATGCCTGACACGACAAAGGCGCGATCAATGATGCCACGCAGCTTCGAGGCGTCGATCTCGTGCGGGCCCCTGAAGGGCGTCAGCGAGACGGGCGAGAGATAGAGCGTCTCGCGCTGGGCGGCGTGGCGGCGCATGGCGAGCGGTTCGCCGGGTCCCCGCATCAGCAGACGCGAGAAGGCGATCTGCGTGCCCGAAGAGCCGATGTCCACGCCCATGCTGACGAGGGGAATGCTCTCAAGCGAGCGGGAGTCGATGTCGAGGAGATTGTGCCCCTGCATGTCATGATCATGGTCATGATCGGCGCTGTCGTCATGCGCGTGATCGGCCTGCGCACCGAGCAGATGGTCACGCAGGGAATGTTGCAGGTTTTGGCGTGGATTGTCGGATTTGTTCATCTGCAATCCATCCGCAGCGTCATGAAGGCGCTACTTAAGAGGGCTCACGACCCCCACCCCAGCCCTCCCCGCAAGGGGGAG